>DATFJO010000366.1:0-3433 GCA_035269145.1 Tangfeifania sp.
CGCCAACGATGCTATGGATTTATCGATGCTGATTAGCAACAACCTCAATCTCGATACGACGGCGGTGCCGCTGGAAATGTTTGCCCGCGCTGATTTGTTTTTCTTCCGAAATAAAGACTCGATGGCGCTGAATACGCTCGATTCAATTGCTGAAATTTATCCGTACAATTCACTGGTGGACGACATTTTATACCGGAAATCGAGGATTGAAATATCACGTAACAATTACGCCACAGCCGCCGAGTACCTCGAACAAATCAGGACCGATTTTGCCTACGAACTGCTGGCTGACGACGCACTCTTTTTGCAGGCCGAACTTTACAACTATCAGTTAGACAGAAAAGAAGAAGCAAAAATATTGTATAAAGAGATGCTGACCAGCCACCCGGGTAGTGTTTTTGTGGATGAATCGAGAGAGAAGTACCGCGAATTGCGCGAAGTTTATCCCGATGAAACACCCGCCCCGGAAGAAGAATTTTTTATGCCAGAGGAAACTGAACCGGATGAATTCGACTAACAAAGCCTATGTTTATGCCGGGTTGGCCGTTTTTTTTTGGTCGACTGTGGCAACTGCCTTTAAAATTGCGCTCCGCGAGCTGGATTTTATACAGCTCATTTTTTATGCTTCGGCCACTACCGTGGCCGTTTTATTAGCCATTTTGCTGATTCAGAATAAAACCAAACTGCTGTTTCGACAATCGCGTAAACACTGGCTCAACTCCATTTTTCTGGGCGCTTTCAATCCGCTGTTTTACTACCTGGTGCTGTTTAAAGCTTACTCACTTTTGCCGGCGCAGTTAGCGCAACCGCTCAACATGGTTTGGCCCATTGTGCTGGCATTGCTTTCGGTGCCATTTTTAGGGCAGAAAATCGGGAAACTGAGCATCGTTGCTCTTTTCATCAGTTTTATCGGTGTGATTTTTATTTCATCGCAAGGTGGAATCCGTGGATTTGAAAACACCAACATTTACGGTGTTTTTTTGGCGCTGAGCAGCTCCATTCTCTGGTCGGTTTACTGGATATTCAGCGTCCGCGACAAACGCGACCAGATTGTAAAACTCTTTCTGAATTTCTTTTTCGGATTGATTTACCTCACCATCGCCGTTTGGCTGTTTTCCGATTTCAGGGTGAAAATGGGTGAAAGTTTTTACGCCGCTATTTATGTGGGCATTTTCGAAGTAGGCATTACTTACGTGTTGTGGTTAAAAGCGATGGATTACAGCACCAACAACGCAAAAATTGGCAACCTTGTTTTCCTGGCGCCCTTTGTTTCACTTATTTTTATTCACTTTATTTTGAAAGAAACCATATTCGTCACTACTTTTATCGGATTGATTTTTATTGTTGCCGGAATATTTGTACAGCAATTCGATAAAAAAGATTCAAAAGCCTGATGGATAAAAAACCATTGAAAATACTGGGCATCGATCCCGGAACGACTGTTACCGGTTACGGATTGGTTGAGATACAAAATAACAAGCCTGTAATTCTGCACATGGGAACGCTGGTGCCGGGTAAATTTGCCGACCATTATCAGCGGTTGAAACACTTGCACGAAAGGGCGCTTCATCTTATAGAGCAATACCGGCCTGATGTTATGGCCATTGAAGCGCCGTTTTACGGAAAAAATGTACAGTCGATGCTAAAACTGGGGCGCGGGCAGGGCGTGATTATGGCGGCGGCGCTCCACCATTCGGTGCCTATTCAGGAATATGCACCGTTGCTGGTAAAACAGGCGATTACCGGAATGGGCCGTGCGTCGAAACAGCAGGTGGCTTATTTCCTTCAAAAAGTGTATCATTTAACTGACCTCGACAAAGGCCTTGATGCTTCCGATGCCGTAGCCGTGGCTATCTGTCATTTTATTCAGCAGGGCAAACCGCAAAAAAATAAGGAATATAAAAACTGGGGCGACTTTGTGAAAAAAAATCCCGGGAAGGTGAAATAGGTAACAGGCAGATTATGCTTCATCAGTCATACCCTCACTCAGAGTGAGAGTATGACTATAATATGAATAAATTTTTATTTTTGTCCTTAAATAATTGAAATGCATTATTTTTACCGGTCAAAAATTATAAGTAATTAGTTATTAACTTAAATCAACAATAAAATGAGTACAAAGCAATCAAGGAGAGATTTCTTTAAAATTTCAGCGGCAGGAATGCTCGGAATGGCAGCATTTGGTCCGTTAGCATGTACCTCAACGGCTGCAACCGGAAGAAAAAGTCATGGTGTAGGTCTTCAGTTGTATACCATTCGCGATGCCATGGCCGGGGATACAATGGGCTCGCTTAAAAAAGTTTCTGATCTGGGGTATAAATATGTTGAGCTGGCAGGGTATGGCAACGGACAATTTTATGGAATGGAACCCAAAGATTTCAGAAAAGCAGTAACCGATTTGGGAATGGAAGTCATTAGCAGCCATACAATGGTGGAAGCTGAAGGAATTACTGTTGAAAATGCAAAAAAAATGGCCGAAGACCATGCTGAACTGGGTGTGAAATACTGCGTTCAGCCCTGGGTAAATGAAGAGGACCGCAATGTGGAAACCTACAAAAAAATGATTGCCGACTGGAATCAGGTAGGTGAAATCATGAAAGATGCAGGTATTCAGTTTGGTTACCACAACCATAATTTTGAATTCAAGCCTGTTGATGGAATGGTACCTTATTACGATATTTTCTTAAAAGAAATGGATGCCGGTTTAATTACCATGGAACTCGATATGTACTGGGCCACAAAAGCAGGACAGGATCCTGTGGAAATGTTTAAAAAATATCCGGGCAGGTTCCAGCTTTTCCATTTTAAAGATATGGCTGACGACAGCAATATCCCATTCTACGACGTGATTAAAGACGACCTTACTTCAGTAGGTTCGGGGCTTATAGATTTTAAACGGATTTACGAAGCCCGCGAAACTGCCGGCATGAAATACATGTTTGTGGAAGACGACAACCAGGGCAACGGCAAACCATTCGAAGGAATTGAAACAAGTATTACCAACCTGACTACCGAAATTTTGCCAAAAGCTTAACACCTATTTGATTACAATATTAAAAGGCTGTCCGGTTTTGGGCAGCCTTTTTGGTTATATGGTTATTCCCGGCGAAACTTCCCGAAGCGTTGCACTCTCAGAAACTCCCCTACTTTCCGGTAGTGAAAATAGTATCAATAATCGGTTAACTATCCCCCGTCTGCAATTTCTATGCTGTTGATATTGCCTCAGCATTGGTAAAATATAGAACAATATTCCCGAAGTGAGACAATGAGAGCGCTCCTGTTTTATTTTAATATTTTGGTTTTGAAATGTTTATGAAACATGGAATGATAATTGGATTAACTGGAGAATTAAGCCATTTTATAAATGATGAAGTTTGTTCGGATGGATAAGTATAAAGTTGAACGCTCAAATATTACCTGTAATAATTACAAG
>DATFJO010000367.1:0-6571 GCA_035269145.1 Tangfeifania sp.
TGACCACTCCGTTCTGTCTCAGTTTACCAAGCATGGGACCACCCATTAACAGCATATCGTGTTTTCGGGCAGCTTCAATAATTTCCGGGTGAGTGAAACCGGCATCCGGATTTCCGGAAAAAACAGCCCGTGCATTGAGATAAAATTGCCTGATATTTTCAGGTAAACGCCCGTAACTATCCAGCAACTTCGTATCTATCTCCGGATTTCCGATATGCGCCTCAGGAAGGGTTACCTCATGGCGCGGCGGAATGGTATCGCTGGCTGCGCCAAGGCAAATATTATTGAAAATAATCAGGAAGAGAAAAAAACACCATTGAAAAAGAATTGTATAGTTTTTCATTTCAGTTTTGAATTATTGGTGTTACAAGTTTACAAAAAAAGGGAGAGGAATGCCAGATGAAACTTCAAATTATGAAATTTATATCATAAATATATATAAATTTGTGAAGTAAACTTCATAAATTTAATATGATTTTAAAAAGAACAATTCAAAATTTCATTGAGAAAAACCTCTTTAAGGCAAAAATTATTGTGATTTACGGAGCGCGGAGAGTGGGAAAAACTACGCTCGTGAAACAAATCCTGGAAAACTACCCCGATGGAAAATATATTAACTGTGATTTGTTACAATATAAGGCAGCGCTTGAAACTACAAACAGTGAATTACTTCGCGATTTTATTGGAAACACCCGCCTTTTAATACTCGATGAGGCTCAAAACATAAAAGATATTGGAAAGGTCCTTAAAATTATGGCTGATACTTTTCCCCGTGTACAGGTAATAGCAACCGGTTCATCATCTTTTGAATTATCGAATAAATTATCGGAACCTCTCACGGGAAGATCAAGGTTTTACCATTTGTATCCTTTTTCAATGGAAGAACTTCGCCAAAGCTACAGTTTTATTGAGTTGGATGCCAAAATAAACAATATACTACGTTTTGGGTTGTACCCGGAAGTTTTTGGCCAGCCGGAAAAAGAAGCAAAAGAGGAGTTGCAGAATATTGCATCAACCTACCTTTTTAAAGATGTACTTCAACTGGACAACCTGAAGCGGTCCGACCTCATTTTTAAACTGCTGAAAGCGCTTGCCCTTCAGGCCGGAAATGAAATTTCCTATAATGAACTGGCACGTTTACTGGGCGAAAATGTACACACTATAAAAAGGTATATTGAAATACTGGAGCAGGCTTTTATCATTTTCCGGCTTCCTTCGTTCAGTCAAAACCTTCGAAAAGAACTGGGTAAACGGAATAAAATCTATTTTTTTGATGTGGGGATTCGCAATGCTGTCATTAATAATTTTTCTCCGGTTGATTTACGAAACGATGTGGGGGCACTTTGGGAAAACTTTTGTATTGTTGAACGAATTAAAAACGATCATTTTCACCGCGTATTTAAAAATTATTATTTCTGGAGAACTTACAATCAGAAAGAAATTGATTTGATAGAGGAATACAATGGGAAACTGGAAGCATTTGAATTTAAATGGAACCAAAAAAAAATGGTAAAGCCGCCTAAAGATTTTTTATTGGCATATCCTGAAGCCGGATTTACCGTAATCAACAATAAAACTTACATCGGTTTTATCTCCGGGGCTAATAACTGAGCGAGACATTTATGAATACCGGGTTAACTAAATAACAACACGGCGGGTATTGAAACCTTATCTTATCAGGCTTTTCAACTAACCAATATGCCTTTGTTTATATTCAGTAAGGTCTTCCTGCGGATTTTAAGAATATAAAGGTGTTCATTGCTCGCTGCTGGTTTTCTCAATTAAAAGTTATAACTAAATTGCACGCTAAACGCTAATATTTTTCAATTTAAAAATTGATTTTTGTTATGAATGTACTGTACCTTAATGACATAGATTATTCGAAGGTAAAAAAACAGTTCAGCAAAACAGTTGAACATCTTGAAAACAATAATTTCAATTCTGCAGAAATTAAAAAATTGCCGGGAACGGATTTTTACCGTGCAAAACTCGATTATGAAAACAGGTTGCTTTTTAAGTTTGCCAGGTACAACAATCAAACCTACATTTTATTGCTGGAAGTTATTTACAATCATAACTATGAAAAATCACGGTTCCTGAGAGGGGCAAAAATTGACGAAAGCAAATTGAGGGGGCCGGTAAATGAAGCGCCGGTTTCCGGGGAAGATATGGTTGAACTGAACTATGTAAACCCCCACAGCAACCGGTTTCATCTGCTCAACAAGGCGCTCTCTTTCGACAATGTACAACAAACCGTTTTTACCGTTAAACCGCCGGCAGTTATCGTCGGGTCGGCTGGCAGCGGTAAAACGGCGCTTACGCTCGAAAAAATAAAACAACTGAAAGGTGATGTTTTATATGTTACCCTTTCACCATTTTTGGTGGATAATTCATCAACGCTTTACTACTCCGGAAACTACATCAACGAAAAACAAAATGTCGATTTCCTGAGCTTCAGGGAGTTTCTCGAAACGTTTAGGATAATTTCAGGGCAAGAGGTGGATTTTAAAAATTTTAACGACTGGTTGCAACCCCGGAAACATTCATTCGGAATTAAAGACGCATACAAACTGTTTGAAGAATTTAAAGGCGTGATAACGGGCCTCGATATAGCCAAACCCTTCCTAAGTAAAGATGAGTACCTTGAATTGGGGGTGAAACAATCCATTTTTCTGAAAAGTGAGCGTGAAAAAGTTTACGAAGCATTTGTAAAATATAATGAATTTTTAAGCGAAAATAATTTTTATGATTTAAACATTGTTTCGTTTAAATGGCTCCAATACTGCCGCGCGAAATATGATTTTATTGTTATCGATGAAGTGCAGGATTTTACAAATATCCAGTTGTACCTTGTGCTGCAATCATTAAAAACTGCCGGTAATTTTATCCTTTGCGGCGATTCGAACCAGATTGTCCACCCCAACTTTTTTTCGTGGACGAACGTAAAAACGATGTTTTACAAGCACGACATTGCCCAAAGCAGAATCAGTGTTTTGCGCACCAATTACCGAAACTCCGCCGAGGTTACTGCTATTGCCAACAAACTGCTGCTGATAAAAAATGCCCGTTTTGGCTCTATCGACCGGGAGAGTAATTTTTTGGTGGAACCATTAAAAGAAAACAGGGGACTGGCAAATTTTTACATTGATACGGAAGCCAGGCGGAAACAACTCAATGATAGTACAATGCGCTCAACCAAATATGCTTTGCTGGTGATGACCCGCGAAGAAAAGGCCGCTGCCCGGAAGATATTCAAAACTCCGTTGCTTTTTTCTATCCAGGAAGCAAAAGGTCTTGAATATGAAAACATTATACTAATAAATTTTATAAGCAATTTCAGCCGGGAGTTTAATGAAATAGCACAGGGTGTTACGAAAAAAGACCTCGAAAATGACGATCTGGCCTTTTCGCGCGGGAAAGATAAGGCCGATAAGTCGCTCGATGCGTACAAATTTTACATTAATTCATTGTATGTGGGTATAACCCGTTCTGTTAAAAACCTTTATATTCTCGAATCATCGTCAAAACATACTGTTTTATCGCTTCTCGGGCTTGTTGAAACCAAAGAAAAAATAAACATCAAAAAAGAAGTTTCATCTTTGGAAGAATGGAACGAAGAGGCACGCAGGCTTGAAATGCAGGGGAAAAAGGAACAAGCCGACGATATTAAGAAGAATATACTGGAACTTAAAAAGCCTGACTGGGAACCGATAACCCGCGAGAGTCTTGGAAAGCTGAAAGAGAATGCGTTAGACCCCGGTTTTTACAATAAAAAAGCAAAAGACCTGTTGTTTATGTATGCCTTGTTGTATAACGACCACGACAGCATTTCCAGGCTGGCCGGTCTAAAATACAAAAAAGCAGAACATCCCGAATATGAGCGGAATACCATTAACCGAAAATATTACAGCATCTACAATAACGACAATGTAAAGGGAGTTGAGCAGGAAATTCGGAAATACGGCGTTAATTACCGCGATCAATTCAACCTCACACCTTTACTGGCAGCGGCTGAAAACGGGAGTGTAAACATCCTCAATTTTTTGCTGGCGCTAAATGCCGATACAGATGTGGTGGACAACAACGGAAGAAACCCTTTTCAGGTTGCCATCAACAAATTGTATTTTTCACCTCAGTCGGTTTCCAAATTGGAAGATATTTTTTCACGGATTGTTGCCAGTTCTGTCAGGATTAAAGTGGCCGACAGGATGGTGAAAATACCGAACAGAAAGATGGAGTATTTCCTTTTAAATATTTTTATGGCCCTGCAGGATGCCATTATTAATGACAACAGGAGCAATTGGGAGGAAAAGGGCGTAAAAGCTGTGGATTTGGAGAAGGTGATTGCCCCCTATCCTGAAGGGATTATGCCCGGCTACCGCAAAAAACGAAATTACATATCATCGCTTCTGGCCAAAAATGAAATAAACAGCAATAACCCATACAATAACAGTTTGTTCCTGCGGGTGGAGCGGGGCTACTATTGCCTTAACCCCAACCTGTCGGTTTGGGTAGAAGAAAAATGGGTGAATGTTTATGAACTCACAGGGTTAACCAAAGTTAAAATATTAACCGAAGAGGAGAAGCATATTCGGTTTATTGATAATCAGTTAGCAGATATTGAGGAGTTTAAAAAGATAGATCCGGAATTTGCTGCACAGCGGGAAAAAATGTTGTTGGAACACAAACAGAAAATCATGGGAGTGTGGGAAGAAAAAAAGAAAAATTTGGAAACAGACCGGAATCCGAAAAATAACAGGGAAAGTAAATTATTGCAGGAAAAAGAAGAAAAAAAGGACCAGAAGAAGGAGCAGGAAGAAAAACGCCGGAAAGCCGATGAATCGCAATTTAAATTGCCGTTTTAAACTGCATTGCAGCCCTAACGTCGGAAATTACTCAGCTTCTCCCGATGGCATTTGGGATGCAAACAACGCCTTGAATTTTTTTGCTTTTGCAAAGCAAGACACAGCTCGCACACCCCGCGCCAGCGATGGAGTAATCTGCTCCATCAGTTACAATCCCGGTTCAGACATTTTCCCACTCCGCCAACTCCTCAATCCCAGCCTTTTCGTAATCCTCCCGTGAAATAATGCCGGGCAGTTCCGGGGCAGTAATTAATACTTTATCGCAGGTGAATTTATGGAGAACATTGGCGGTAATAAGGGGATTTAAAATATTAATTTCCGATTCTTAAACAGATTATATAATTATACAAATCAAGGGTTAGAATTCGTTGAATATCAATATTCAACCCACTTTGGGGTTGTTTTTCACGTTGCAATATTGACCCCGAGCTTCGCACGGGGCTATTATTGTTAATGTCCTACGGACATTTCCTTATCCCGAAAGGGATTAAACAATAATAGCCACGGGTAAAACCCGTGGTAACGATGCGAGTAGAAGGGGAACCCCGAAGCGGGTTCAACTCTTGATTGGAATAATTTATAAATCATGCTAATAGTGTTAAAATTGGAATTATAAATTTTAAATTCCCTTATTTTATTCCAATTCTGAAAATGGAGGCAATTTTAAACTGTTTTCAAATTGGAATAATGCCGGTATTGAAAAACAGAGGTGGTGGGAGTAAGCGAATTTTGTTATAACAAATAATATGTTTTTCAGCATATTTTATAAAATAAACTTGACTTATGTTTCATAAGTTACTATCTTGAATACCGGAAATTTAAAAAACATCAAACATTGGATAATATTAACTGACAATAAAGAATCAATAAAAACGAAACCTGAATACATTGCTTATGTATATCCTGAGAGCGATCATAAAATACACGAACCTCCGCCATTTCCCAAATACCTTAAAAATGAATCATCTGATTATAAAGGAAAATATAAAAAAACCGGCAGGCGATTGCCTTGTGCGACTAAAATTGGCATTTTACCACAAGACATGCCTGCCGGCTGCGATAAATAACGCCCGTATGGGCACATTATTAACATTTCAAAATTAATAAATTATGTCTTATTCTGATGATTTTGAACAATGGAAAGAGAACATCGAAAACATTCCGACAAAAGATGTTAAGCTGCCAAATCTTCCTATCGATGATTTTGTGGCAAGTACCGAAACCCTGGCCATTGATGCCAATGAAGACCGCGATGCCCTAACGGCTGTCGGCCTGGATGTGACGCTGATTGACGAATTAACACCGCTAAGTGGCGCACTGCGTTATTGTCAGGCCAACTGGATGAGTATCTTTCGGGCGCGTGAGGAAGCCCAGAACCAATGGCAGGAACAATCGCCTCAGGCCTTTGAATTCCGTAATGAACTCCTGCATGATTTTTCGTTTGCTTACCGTAATCTTGACGATGTGAAAAAGAAAGTGATACGCATCCGCGAAGGCGGAAGTAATGCCGACATGGTACAAGACTTGCTGGATTTGGCTGTTTTGGGCGAAAAATACCCGGACCCACTGGCAGCTATTCATTTCAATATGGAAAAACTTCCACAGTCACGTGCCCTTTCGCACAATACGTCGGAATTGCTGGCTGCCTCAAACGGCGCTGCCGGCGAAGGCAACGCGTCTAAAGTATTGCGCGACAAGGCTTATAC
>DATFJO010000368.1:0-8614 GCA_035269145.1 Tangfeifania sp.
CCGGAAAAAACTCGAGGTTCAGCTTTTCAACCTGAAAAGCAACAAAAACATGATAAAAAACAAGGCCAACAGGGTTGGAGTTTTTTATTCAGTTGATGAACCCGCTACTTACGAAGGCGGAAGAGACGACCTGCAGAGAGAAATTCAAAGTAACCTGAAATATCCTGAAGATGCAAAAGACTGGGGTGTTGAAGGAACTGTTTTCGTGAAATTTGTTGTGGATGAAAACGGCCGGATCCCATACGCGACCACTTCGAGCAACATCGAAACTTCGATGGAAATGTATTTAAAAGACCTGGAAGAACAAGCCGTTAAGGCTGTAAAAGCAACAGAGGGTGACTGGGAGCCTGGGAAAATTGACGGAGTTGAAGTATCCTCGCTGGCAGTTGTACCGGTTACTTTCGATTTCGAAAAAAATCCAAGTATCCGAGCACTCATACGATAAATATTTAGTTTAACCTGTTGTTAAAAGCCGGATGTGCCTTCATCCGGCTTTTTTTGTTTTAAGAATTACCTGAAGTATCTTTTTAAGATTTATTTATCAAAAATGAACCATAATTGCAGGTTTTTTGTTTCTTAGTGCAAAAATTAATTTTGTTGGAAATTCAACAAAAAAGGATAAACAAAAAAAAGATTGTACGAACAGAGTAAATTAAAAAGAAATTGAAAGCCAATTTAATATTTACCGGTAAGGAAAGTAAAACCTTCAAAGATTTTAAAAAGAGTTTACAAAACATTTTCCCGGACAAAAATATGGTGCAGGCATCTGCAGGGGAAATTATTAATACATCAAATTTATTACTCCCGGAAGCCATATTTTTTAACGGTCAAAGCACACAGGATATTCCCGCATCTGTTTTAAAAAATTTAAAAGCAGGCGATAATACATGGCAGATTCCCCTGCTTTTAATCCTAAATTCCGGCACAAAAAAGGATATTGCTTTAAAAGCGCTGGAAGCAGGAATCGATGCAGTTATTGTTTTTCCGGTTTCTGACATTGAACTGGAATTTCAAATCAGGGCTATTTTAAAAAATTCATCCCTGATCAACCAAAAAAACAAGCACGATAAACAAAAGCATGCTGAAAAATTGCTGGAAGAGAAGGAAAAAAATTACCGCAATTTGTTTGAAGACAATCCTCAACCCATGTGGATTTACGAGCCCGAAACGCTGGCATTTTTAAAGGTAAATAAATCAGCAACAGAATTATACGGATACTCAGAAAACGAATTTCTTTTGATGAAAATAACACAAATATTTGCATCCGAAGAAATTGAAAAATTAATGCACCAAATAAGTTTAATTAAAAACAACAGTAATTATTATAGCGAATGGCGGCATTTAAAAAAAAGCGGAGAAATTATCCATGTTGAAACGGCCTCTTATACCATCAATTTTGAAAATCGTGCTGCGAGGTATGTTTTAGTAAAAGATAAAACGAAAAGCAAAAAGGTTTACCTGGCTTTACAGGAAAAAAACGAAAGACTGAAACATGCCCAGGAAATAGCCAAAATGGGAAGCTGGCAATATGATTTAAGAACCCAAAAAGCATCCTGGTCGGAAAACAATTACAGAATTTACGGACTTGAACCCGGTGAAATTGAGCCGACCTGGGATTATGCGTTAAGCAGAATCCATCAGGAAGATTTACCCGAAATTCTTGAACACTACCAAAACCTGCGCAACCTAAAAAACCCGGTAAATGCAGAATTCAGACTATTATTTGAAGATGGCTCCGTAAAATGGATCCAAAACAATTCAATTCCACATTATGAAAACGGACGGTTAGTAAAGATTGACGGAGTTAATATAGACGTTACATCGCGCAAAGAAACAGAGCACCAACTAATTGATGCTAAAGAAAAAGCACAGGAAAGCGATCGTTTGAAATCTGCATTCCTGGCAAACATGAGTCATGAAATCCGTACGCCGATGAGCGGCATTATTGGTTTTCTCGATTTGATTCATGCACCAGGTACTTCAAATGAAGAAGAAGAACTCTATTATAAAATGGTGAAGAAAAGCAGTGCAAGGCTTTTAAGCACAATTGATGACATTGTTGAAATATCAAAAATTGAATCGGAACAAATAAAAATACATCTTGATTTAATTGATGTTCAGAATGAATTATTTTTTCTGCATAACTTTTTCGAGCCTGAAGCCAATGAAAACAATATTGAGCTTAAATTAAATCTTCCCAAAAACAGCTCTCCTGATTTTTTAATATCAGATAAAATTAAATTTCGTTCGATAATTACAAATCTGATCAAAAATGCAATCAAATTTACCACAAAAGGATTTGTAGAATTTGGATACACTAAAGATGGAAATTCTTTTTCTTTTTTTGTAAATGATACCGGAGTCGGAATTCCGCAAAACAGGATCCATGCAATTTTCGATCGTTTTGTTCAGGCTAACTTAAATATTACAAGGGCGCACGAAGGATCGGGGCTGGGGCTTTCAATTGCCAGGGCTTACACTGAATTGCTGGGAGGCGAAATCAGTGTAAAATCAGAAGAAAACAAAGGAAGCCGGTTCATTTTCACTTTAGATAACAACGAAAAAAATTATGCTTCCATTGAAAAAATAAATCCCGGAAAAAAGCTCACAGAAAGGAAAGCAAAAGAAAAACAACTGAATATTTTAATCGTTGAGGATGATGAAATCAACTGGTCATTTATTAATACGCTGCTAAAAAAAGAAAACCACAATACCTACCTGGCAAGCACCGGGCAAGAAGCTGTTCAAATTATGAGGGATAATAAAAACATCGATTTAATTCTGATGGATGTAAAATTATCAGACATGGATGGAATTAAAGCAACGCGATTAATTAGGGAGTTCGACCGGGAAATTCCTATAATTGCACAAACAGCTTACTCATTTTCAGACAACTACGAAAAAATAATGGATGCCGGCTGCAACGATTACCTTTCAAAACCAATTAAAGCAAAAGAATTATTAACCAAAATAAACGATAATGTTTTTTTGAAAGCAAAATAAAGTCATAAAGCCCGGATTGAAACTATTCACATGATCGGACCTTTTTAGTTGAACAGGCCCAATTTTTACCTTGAGCGTTTATCTTCATTCTTCTGCTTTTCTTCTTCTTCTGATTGTTCTCTTACTGCTTTTTCGTGTTCCTGATCGCCGGCAAAATCCTGTTTGCGTTTTTCAAGGTTTCGCAGTGTATTTTTACGGCCGTAAAGAATTAGCTGATCGTGGGTTGTCACTTTTGTTTCGGCCTGCGGAGTTCCGAGGTAGGTTCCGTCATCGCGCTGGATACCAATCAGGTTAATTCCTTCCTGCCACAACTGAAGGTTACCCACAGATCGGTTTTCCATCCAGTCATCATCTTTCACTTCAATTACTGTAATTTCGTAATCTCCTTTTAAATCGAGCAATTCCACATAATCCCGGATTGTCAGGGAAGAAAATTCTTCCAGCGCCTTGTTTATAATTTTTACAAGACGGCGTTCAACCCACTTGCTTTTTGAGAGCCCCCATAAAAGCGCCATACTCCCGGTAATTACTGCTATTCTCAAAAGATTGTCCTGAGCATCCTGACTGGTATTTACAAAAGTGAGCATCAGGGAGGCAATGGCTGAAATGATCCCCACATTACCGATAAGCATCAGCGAAAGAATAATTTTCCGACGAACAGGATGATTTACAACATTTTCGGCTTCCCCGGTAGTAAATCCCACACCTGTAAAAGCAGAACGGGCCTGAAACTTTGCTGCCTGTTTCGAAAGTCCGGTGTGCACCAGTGCTTCTGTTGCGATTTTTGTAATCAAAACAGATAAAGTTAAAATGACAATAAGACTGATTAAAGGTCCCATTCTGCTTATATCCAGTGATTAACCGTACAAATGATTAGCTGCCCGGCGATCCCATGCTGATGGCAGAATCGCCTTCTTCTTTTTCAATATCCTGAAATTTATCGATATACACTGTTTTCACATTTACAAATTCGCGGATTCCCTGCATGGCCAGTTCGCGCCCGTAACCTGAGCGTTTTGTTCCGCCAAAAGGCAACCGTGGATCCGATTTTACCAGTGCATTAATAAATACGGCGCCATCGTCGAACCGGGGAACCAAATCCTGCGCTTTTTTCAGGTCGTTGGTAAACAGGGAAACTCCCAATCCAAACTTCGACCGATTACTTAACTTAACCGCTTCTTCGGCATCTTTGGCAATAATTACCGGTGCTACCGGACCGAATACTTCCTCGTCGAACAGCGGCATTCCGGGTTTTACATGTGTAACAAGTGTTGGCGGGTAAACAGCTTTTTCAGGCATTCCTCCGGCAACAATTTTTGCTCCCTGTTCAACCGATTTTCGCACCTGTTCTTTTACCTGTTCAGCCTGATCGACGCTGGACAAAGGGCCTAAATCGGTATTTTCGCCGAATGGATCACCTACTTTCAATTTATTCAATTCAGTGGTAAACCGGTCGACAAATTCATCGCTCACTCTTTCATGAATAATAAAACGCTTGGCTGCAATACAACTCTGTCCTGCATTTTGCATCCGCGCTTTCAACCCAATTTCTACTGCTTTTTCAATGTCTGCATCGTCCAGCACAATAAAAGAATTGCTGCCTCCCAGTTCAAGCACCGATTTTTTGATATTATGCCCTGCAATTTCAGCCACATTTTGCCCGGCGCCTTCGCTTCCGGTGAGGGTAACGGCTTTTACAACATCATGTTCAATAATACCTTTTACCTTATCTGATCCCACCTGCACATTCTGGAAAACACCTGGCGGAAAGCCTGCTTTTTCCAATGTATTTTCAATGGCCCGCGCACTTATTTGTACATTCGATGCATGTTTAAGCAACACAACATTTCCGGCCATTAAAGTTGGTGCAATAAACCGGAAAACCTGCCAAAACGGAAAATTCCAGGGCATAACCCCGAGAATAGTCCCCAGCGGTTCATATTCGATAAAAGCCATGTGCGCCTCAGTACCAACCGCCTCCCGATGGAGCAAAACTTCAGCTTCGTGGGCATAATGTTTACATACCCACGCACATTTTTCAACCTCAGATTTTGCTTCACTGTTTACTTTCCCCATCTCTTCGCTAATGTACCTG
Source organism: Tangfeifania sp. (assembly GCA_035269145.1). GTDB lineage: Bacteria > Bacteroidota > Bacteroidia > Bacteroidales > Prolixibacteraceae > Tangfeifania. The sequence goes on from DATFJO010000368.1 coordinate 5,099, forward strand.
CTTAGCAGCACTTTGCTTTCTTCCAGCACGTCGGCGGCTTTCAACATCAGTTTTTTGCGGTATTCAAAAGTTGAGTACTTCCATTCGATAAAAGCATCTGCTGATTTTTGAATTTTTTCCTCTATCTGTTCATCGGAGAGGGATTCAAACTCTTCAATTACTTCGTTTGTATACGGATTGATACTTTTTAATGCCATTTTTTATTTCTTTTAAAATTATTTTTTTTTGATTTGAATAGTTGGCTAATCAGCCAAACCGGCCAGCCGGTTCAGAAACGATTGCACATCGGGCACATCGTCGAGTTTGTATCTGGCAGCGGTTTCCTGTCCGTGAGTTCCCACCAGAATACCTACTCCAAATTCGCTGATGCTTCTGAAAGCATCTTCGTCGGTAACATCGTCGCCAATATAAATGGGAACGAATTTACTTGTATCGTCCACACCCAGTTTTTTCATGATCCAGAGCACCGCTTTTCCTTTGTGCCAGTCGACATTGGGTTTTATTTCGAGGATTTTTTTACCTTCTCCTTTTTTGAAATCCGGATTCTCCTTCAAAATTTCATCTACTTTTTGTTTAATTACCGGAATATTGTCTTCGCTTGCATTGCGGTAATGCACTGCCACCGCATAGCGTTTGCGGTCAATTTGAATTCCTTTATCGATTTGCGGAAAAATTTGATATAGCTTTTCTTCGATATCGCTGAGGCGCGGCAATATCACATCTGCTTTTTCATGCTCTTTGTACAAACCATCCGGCCCTGAGATACGAAAACCATGACTGCCGGCAAAAATCAGCTCATCAACCTGTACCTTGCTTTTCAAATCGTCCATATCGCGGCCACTCACAACTGCTACTTTAAATTTTGCTGCGCATTTTTTCAGAACACTTTTCATGGGGTCGGAAATCAGTGCATCTTCAGGCCGTTTAACAATGGGGGTAAGTGTGCCATCATAATCGAGGAACAGCACCGGTTTTCGGTTTTGAATGATTTTTTGAATCTCTTTTTCGTTCATTTATTGCTGATTTTAATGTTTTGTTTATAATAAAAAGGGATTAAAGCCGCGAAATGTTCAAGTTTCCGCCAACTGCAATCCCTTCTACATTAAAACTTCAATTTGCTGTATTTTTTCCCGCGTTAACCAAGAATCCATTTTCGGGCAGCAACCACATCGCCGTGACGGAAAAATTTAATTTCGCCTGAAACAAACGGATTGGCAAGGTTTGCCCATAATTTTTGCCAGTCGTTTTCGCCTACAACCGCAATACGGTTTATGTGGTTGAAATGTTTGAAATACGTTTTTACATCTTCGGCAAATGCCTTTGGATCAATGCCTTCAATGTTGTCAATCTGAATGTAAAGTTTAATCTTACCATACTCTTTCACTGTTTTTTCAATCAGTGGAGTAATTTTATCGTAGTCGCTTTTATCAAGCCTGCCATCAATTTGAATGGCAATTAAATCTTTGTTTGTTAAATCCAATACTCTAAACATGTCAGTTATTTTTTATGGTTATTTTTTAATTATTTATTATCCATTAATTCAATCCGAAAGCATAATAATGCACGCCGGGTAATCCTTCGTAAACTCCCTCAAGCATCACTCCGCCTTCAGTATCTTCCAGAATATTTTTGAACTCTTCCACAGTGCTAACCGATTGGTTATTTATGCGAATAATAACAAATCCTTCTCTCACTTCGGTTTTCTGTCGCAATAAACCTGCATACAGTCTTGTAATTCTTATACCACCTTCAATTCCGAGCTCCTCAGCTTCTTCATCGCTGACTGTAGCCATTTCAGCTCCCAGATCGGAAAACATTTCTCCACGTTTGGTTTCTTCAATTTCAGTTGCTCCTTCAAGGCTTTGCAACACTGCTGTACGTTCAATAATATTTCCATCGCGGTTGATTACCAACTCAACTTCTTCTCCCGGGCGGTTGGTTGCCACCATTTCCTGGAGTTGCGATGCCTGTGTAATTTCCCTGCCATCAATTTCTATTACAACATCGCCGGCTTCAATGCCTGCTTCATCAGCAGCACTGCCTGTGCCCACGCTATCGATATAAACACCTTCGGTAACATCGAGCCCTTCTTCTTCGGCAAAATTACCGGTAACATTCCGGATGACAACGCCGAGGTAACCGCGCTGCACGGTTCCATATTCGAGAAGATCGCTTACTACTTTATTTACAATGTTCGACGGAACAGCAAATCCATAACCGGCATAAGTACCGGTAGGGCTGGCAATTGCTGTATTAACGCCAATCAGTCCTCCCTGAAGGTTTACCAGGGCACCGCCGCTGTTTCCCGGGTTAATTGCCGCATCGGTCTGAATAAATGATTCGATGGCATATTGCTCGCGAAGTATATTGATACTTCTTGATTTTGCACTGACAATTCCGGCAGTAACAGTAGAAGTCAGGTTAAACGGATTTCCAACCGCCAGCACCCACTCGCCCACTTCAATATCTTTTGAATCAACCATGGGAATGGTAGGTAGTTCAGTCTCTTCAATCTGAATCAGGGCCAGGTCGGTTGTTGGATCGGTTCCGATGATACGTGCCTGGTAAGTACGGTTATCGTATAAAGTTACATTCACTTCATCGGCATTGGCCACTACATGGTTATTGGTAACGATGTAACCGTCAGAGTTAATAATAACTCCCGAGCCTGATCCCCGCCGCTGCCGCGGTTGTCTTTGCTGCGGGTTATCTTCTCTTTCCTGTTCGAAACGCCTGAAAAACTCCCTGAAAGGATCAGGCAATTCCCGCAAATCCGGTCTCGCCTGCCGTTCCACTTCCTGAAATGAATTGATGTGTACTACGGCATTCATCACTTGTTTTGCGATGTCGGTAAAATCGAGCGGCACAACTTCGCCTTCACTGTTTGCAGTGTATAAAACACTTGTTTGCGCCCCTTCGGGCAATTGTGCAAATTGCGGTGTATCAGATTCATTTATATTAAATGCAACAAACAATACAAGCGTAAGTGCACTTGCGAATAATGCCGATAAAATTGGTATTTTATATTTTTTCATTACTCAACTTTTTTTAATTTTTCAGTTTACTTTCCATTGTAATTTCAAGCGAAAGCGCCTTGGAAACAGGACAGTTTTCTTTCGCTTTTTCAGCGAGTTCTTTAAACAAATCCTCACCAATTCCGGGAACTTCTGCTTCTGTTATCAGGTGGCTCGATTTTATCCTGAATCCGCCTTCTTCTTTCACAAGACCAACTTCGGCAGTAGTTGAAATCGACTTTGGCTCATATCCTTCATCGGATAACAGCATTGAAAAAGCCTGCGAAAAACATCCGGCATGGGCTGCTCCGATTAGTTCCTCCGGATTGGTTTCTTCTCCGTTTTCAAATCTCGATGAAAAATTATAGGCCAGTTCTTTTTCAACCGAGCCCAGTTTCATCTTTCCATTTCCATTTTTCAAATTCCCATTCCAAACAGCATGTGATTTATTTGTTTTCATAATTAAACTTTTTTAAAATGTTTACTGAATTTTAAATTCAAA
>DATFJO010000369.1:0-3547 GCA_035269145.1 Tangfeifania sp.
CTTCCAACCGGAATATCGCACCGGTGACCCGGCTGTCCGTGTGGTGGATTTATCCTTCCTGAATTTTGCGTTGTTGTTGTATTGCGGGGTTGGGTCGAATTTAAACGCTGTGCATTTTCAATGGTTGGAGCCATTGGGTTATTGGCAAGGTTAACATCAGAATTAGCTGATGGTGACGGAATGCTGGTAACTTGCTGCGTTGTATTCGTCGGTTGCGAATTTAAAGGCGCTCCAACCGGAATTTCGCATCGGTGACCCGGTTCTCCGTGAGGCGGATTAATCGTTACCCCGGCATTGTTGGTTGATGATATTGTATTGCTTTCAGCTTGCTGCGTTGTATTTGCCGGTTGTGAATTTAAAGGTGCACCCACCGGAATTTCGCAGCGATGGCCTGGCTGACCATGCGGTGGATTTATTGTTACCTGTGAATTGTTTTCTTCTGAAGCTACAGGGTTTATCACTTCCGGTGTTTCAGTGGCAGGAGCTTCCGGCTCTGCAACATTGTTTTGCTCCTGGTTTTGCGGAAGCATCGGCACCTGCGATGTTTGTTGTGAATCATTTTTTGCAGGCCCGCAGGAAACAACTGCGAAAAGAGTAAATATCGAAATTAAAGTAATTGCTGATTTCATAATTAGCTGATTTTTAAACATCATAAAAATTATTGATTTGATCAATAAAGAAACATCCGGTTTCCAATCAAATCAACACTAAAACACCTGTTATTCTTTAAGGTTCACAATAAGAACTGATAAATTGAAACGGGAGCATTATGTCTGCCAAAACTATTACTTGTTTTTGTTTCTTCTCATCTCCTGCATCCGCATGGGCATGGCATCGATGGTTTCAAAAAGCTTTTGGGTGGAGAGAAATTCTTCAGCCCGGAGTTTAACGCCGCCATCCAGTCCAAGAAGAATTATTTCAGGTTGACTGTCTGTTTTTTTGTAACGCCTGTATTCCGTTTCTGATTTTTGCCATTTTTCATTTGATAATCCTGTTTTGAATTTTTCGGGTGTAATGTGGTATACTACAATTTTTCGCTCTTTAATCCCGTCCGGCTCATTTTTCAGTTCTTGTACCTGATTCAGGTACTTTTCATTGTTGGTATTATCTGTTAAAATTAAAACCAGCCTGTTTTCCCACTTGTGGGTTGAAAAATCCTGTGCCACGCTGTTTTCTGAATAACTACTCATGATAAGTAAAAGAAAAATTAATTTGATGTATTTCATAATTCTAACTTATTTTAATTCTATTTTGTCAATTTCAAGCCGAAAAGTTTCTTCCTTTTTATTACCGATAAGAAATGCGATTTCTTCAATTGTGTCGTTTGAAAAATCAGGCATTTCCAGTTTTCTGCCCCTGAAAACCGGATACATTCTCCGAAGCGGAATTTCTATCGTTTCCCAGTTTCCCGAGGTTTCGAAATAAGTGATGTAAGAATAGTAATCATCGCGGTTTGCCCTAATTCTGAACTGGTATCTTTTTCCGTCACCTTTAATCCGAAAGGTAATTTTTTCAAAATCAGTTACCGGCGTCTCTTCAAAATCGTATCGCACAGAACAAAATCCTCCGTTGTTTTCGAGCGAAACTGAACCCTTAAAAACGGCATTCCCTTCTTCATTTATGGAGATTTCGCTTCGGGAAACACCTCCCATCACGTTGTCGTTAATAGTATACCAGTTCTCCAGACTGCTGTTTTCCGAGAAATCAAAAATGACCATTGTATTTAAAATTGAAATAAATAATAGCGTTGTAATTGTATGCATCATATTTCCACCTCCTCCCGGAATCTTTGTTTGTACGGATCATATTTCAAATAAATTCAGAATTCATTTTATTATAATCCTGTAACCAAATTCTGCTTTAAATGTTTATAAACTTTTTAAAGCCAGAGGATATGGTTTGGTTCTTTTGAGGTGTTTAGTTAAAATTAAAAACCACGTTCATTTATCGTTGTCAGAGTTTTATACTTATACCTTATGATTAGCGGCCACTGGTTAAATTGGGTTTGATCCTGAACCAGTCAAAATCCACAAACCCTCCAGGTTCATTTGTAGCAAAATTGAACAATCCGAACCGGTAGCCCATAAAATGTGGCAGCGTATATTCCATTTTTAATGGCGAGCCGATTTTTGTCCAATTTTTGCCATCCAGACTGTAGTAAAAGTCAGCAATATCTTTTCGGTTTCTGAAATCACATTCCGCCTTCAGGTAAATATTTTTCTGCTCAAGTGGCAGGCTTTCAACTTCAACAGGCATTTCGTTTTGCGCGTTCATCATCACAATTTTTTTGGTCCCGTTTTCAAATTTCGCCCCAACCAGGCCATACTTTTTCTGCAACAATGCCAGTCCTGCAAAATCGCCTTCCTTCATATTCGAAACATCGATTAAAGTTGAACCGGCACATTCCGGGCCGATGGTTCTTTGCGTGAGTGTATTTTTTGCCTGAAGGAAGTTGTCTTCAACACGTCCGGTTTTCAGGCGCAGGAAACCTTTCCGTTCATGCACCGACCATAAATCGTTATTTGGATTGTGATTCCATTGCCACACCAGCAGCAAATCCGGTTCGCCCTTTTTTCGTTTGAAATCGTCGGATGCCACAATTCCGGGAATTAAACCATCGCTTGCCGGCAGATTCAGCTCATCAGGCACTTTTCCGTTAATTCCCAAAACCGGCCAGCCATCTTCCCATGCAACAGGTGCCAGGTACGGAATACGCCCCACTGAGCCGTAATCCCTGAAAAGGTACGCATACCAGTCGCCATCAGGCGTATCGATTAATCCGCCCTGCGCGATGCCCCTGTCCTGCAAGGCCAGCCGGCTTTCCCATGGCCCGGTAATTTTATCGGCGCGGTGAATGATTACGGTGCGCATGCCACCACGCGGCCAGGTTATGTTGAACAGGTAGTATTTTCCGTCCACCTTAAAAAGCTGCGATCCTTCGGCAGGCAGCATGATGTTGTTGCCTGCGGGCTTGCTTGCGTTTTCAATCAGAACCCGCTCTGTTCCCGCTTTAACACCCGTCAGATCTTCCTTCAGTTCAACCATCATTAATCGGCCAACGCCCCAAATCATGTAAATTTTCCCGTCGTCATCGAAAAAAATGGTGTGGTCGTGGTAGCTCGGACTGAAAGAAATTTTTTTCCACGGTCCGTTTTCAATGTCTTTTGTCGAATAAATGTACGTTTTGTTGGTGGTACCGGCAAACGTGCTCACATAGTAAGTGTCGTTGTGATACCGGATGCAGCTTGCCCAGGAACCGCTGCCGTAAGCATTTTTATTGTTTTCAAGATTCAGAGCATCAACATCTGCAAGAGTTTCATAAGCATAATTCACAATTTCCCAGTTCACCAAATCTTTCGATTTCATGATGGGGATGCCCGGACTCATGTGCATGGTGGTGCTGCTCATGTAATACGTGTCGCCCACCCGAACCATCGACATGTCGGGCACATCGGCATGGATGATGGGATTTTGAGCCTGATTTTGCGCAATTAATGAATTTCCGTAAACGAGGGTTATAAGGCTTATGAGAATTATTAAATGAGTT
>DATFJO010000370.1:0-4203 GCA_035269145.1 Tangfeifania sp.
GCCGGTAATATGGGGCAAATCAGAATCTCCGATTATTTTGGAATGTCGAACATTGCATTCGGTTTTATTCTGGCCATTATTGCAGTTGGAGCTTTTGTTGCCACCTGGTATATCGAAAACAAAGTGAATAACAGGAAACCGGTAATTGCTTCACATCAGAAAAATAAATACATTGGTGCAGTAGCTGCGCTATTCGTTGTTCTGGCAGTGGTGGCAATTTTCCCCGGAGAAAAAGAAATTATTAATAACCGGATTGCTGAAGCAAAGCGCCAGCAAACCTGTGTTTTCAAGGAAATGTCGGCCGACAAGCTGTCCAGCGAAATTGTGAATAAATACTATGCGTTAAACGTTATCGATGTGCGCTCACCCGAAGAGTTTGAAGCGTATCACCTTCCGCTGGCGGTTAATATTCCTTTCGATCAAATGATGGAACGACAATACGAGCCGATTTTCAAACAGCGGCTGAAAACCAATGTTTTTTATGCCGACAGCGATACACTTGTACGAATGGCCTGTCTGAAAGCCAGATATATTGGTAAATCCGAGAATTTTATTTTGAAGGAGAGCCCCGGTGAATTCCGGCAAATGTTTTTTGAAGCTGAACCACCACCGCCCGATGCCTCGAAAAGTCAACTGGAATTGTATACTTTCAGAAATATAAATGCTGAAAAGATGAACGATTTGGTGGATGCGCTAAAAAATATCGGAGCACCAGTGAAACGCGAAAAAGTTACCATTCAGGGGGGGTGTTAACCAGTGATTCTGTTATTTTGAGATTGCTTTCCATACAGGTTTTTTAGTCCGGTTTTAATTTTTTGGTTATTTTTCTGAAATAATTACAGAAAATAATCAACATGCTGAAATATTCAGAAGCACTTGAAATTATTTTGTCAAATGCCACTTTAATGCCGGTTGAAAAGGTGGAGTTAAAGGAATCGTTAAAACGCGTTCTGGCAACCGATGTGGTTCACGACATGGACATGCCGCCTTTCGATAAATCTTCGATGGACGGTTTTGCCTGCCGGAAAGCAGATATGGGAAATGAACTGGAAATTATTGAAACCATTCACGCAGGTAAAAATCCGGAGAAAAAAATTACTGAAAATCAATGCTGTAAAATAATGACCGGCGCTGTGGTGCCTCCCGGCGCTGACTTTGTGTTTAAAAAAGAAGATGCTTTTATTAACCGGGCAGGTAAAGTTGTCTGCAAAAATCTCCGGTCGGAAAATTACATTTGTTTCCGCGGCGAAGATATCCAAAAAGGAGAAATTGTTCTGGAAAAATCAACCCTGATTACTTCCCGTCATTTGCCGTTGCTTGCAGGCGCCGGTGTTACGCGCCCAAATGTTTATGCCCGGCCTGGTATTGCTGTTTTTGCCACTGGTACCGAATTGGTGGAGCCATCGAAAAAGCCGTTTCCTTATCAAATCAGGAATTCCAATTCAAGCCAGTTGCTTGCGCAAATTGCTGATTTGGGCATCGATGCTGTTTATGGCGGAATCATTAAAGATGAAGAAGAAATTCTTTCAGAAAGAATAGATGAAGCATTCGATTCTAACCAACTTGCCATTCTTACCGGAGGCGTTTCTGTAGGAGAATTCGATTTGATTCCAGATGTACTTCAAAACATGGGATTTGAAATTCTGGTTTCTTCAACAGCTATAAAACCGGGGAAACCAATGGTTTTTGCACGAAAAGGAGATAAATATTGTTTTGGTTTGTCAGGCAACCCGGTTTCTTCTTTTGTGCAGTTCGAAATGTATGTGAAACCATTTCTTTACGCGCTGATGGGGCACTCATTTGTGCAAAAAATCTTAACTTTTCCGCTGGGAGAAGATTTTTACCGCCAAAATGCTGAGCGGGTAAATTTAGTGCCTGCAAATTTAAATGCCGAAATGGAAGTGATTCCGGTTGAATTTCACAGCTCGGCACATATTAATGCTTTAAGCAAGGCGTCATATTTACTTGAAGTTCCGAAAGGTGTAACTGAAATTAAAAAAGGTGAAAAGGTAAATGTTAGACCGTTATAACAGAAATATTACTTACCTGCGGATTTCGGTAACCGACCGCTGCAACCTGCGTTGCATCTATTGCATGCCTGAAAGCGGTGTTCATCTGCTTCCCAAAAAGGAAATCCTGAGTTTCGAGGAAATTGCCGAAGTAGTAAAAGTTGGCGCTGAACTGGGCATCAAAAAGGTTCGGTTGACGGGCGGTGAACCATTGGTACGAAAGGGAATTGTAAATTTGGTGGAGATGATGAGCCGGATTGAAGGCATTGAAGAAATTACCATGACTACCAACGGAGTTCTTTTGCCGAAATTTGCCAAACCGTTAAAAAAAGCCGGTCTTAAAAGGATAAACATCAGTCTCGACTCGTTGGTGCCCGGCCAGTATGAAAGCATCACCAGGGGCGGCAATCTCCAAAATGTTTTTAGAGGAATTGAGGCAGCGAAAAATGCCGGTCTGACACCCATTAAAATCAACGTAGTAAAACTAAGCGACGGATCAAACCAGCAGACTGATTTAATAGAGAAATTTGCAGCCGATGAAGGCGTTCAGGTGCGGTTTATCACTCAAATGGATTTGCAATCCGGTGGTTTTTCGCAGGTGGAAGGCGGCGATGGCGGGAATTGTGTGATTTGCAACCGGCTGCGGCTCACAGCGAACGGAATGATAAAGCCTTGTCTTTTCAGCGAAAAAGAATTCAGTATCAAAGAACACGGAATCGAAAAAGCTTTTTTAAAAGCGCTGAATGTTAAACCTAAAAAAGGAGCCGTAAACCAGATTGGCAGCTTTTATAACATCGGTGGATGATATCGCTTTGCGGCTTTGCGAGAGTTGAATAAAAAAGACCATAAAATATGTCAGATAATTTTTCACATATCAACGAAAAAGGCGAAGCAAACATGGTAGATGTGGGTGCAAAACCAATCCAGGTGCGTGTTGCCAAAGCTTCAGGAAAAATTTTCCTTCAGCATAAAACGTTGCAACTTATTCAGGAAAATGCCATCGAAAAAGGCGATATCTTTTCCGTGGCACGAGTTGCCGGAATTCAGGCGGCAAAAAATACCTTCAACCTGATTCCGCTGTGCCATCAGTTGCAGTTGACAAAAATTGCGCTTGATTTTGAAGTTGAAGAAGATGGAATCCGAACATTTTCAACGGTAAAATGCAGCGGCAAGACCGGTGTTGAAATGGAAGCACTCACTGCAGTGAATGTGGCATTATTAACCATTTACGACATGTGTAAGGCTGTGGACAAAACCATGGAAATGAGTGAAATAAAATTGCTGGAGAAAACAAAAAAATGACACAGGTAAAAATAAAATCCTTAAATATTTCCATTGAAAAAGGAACCGTAAAAACACCGGTCGATTCGGTGGTAATTGACGAAACCGGCGTGAATGGCGATGCGCATGCAGGTTACTGGCACCGCCAGGTGAGTTTGCTCGGAGTGGAAAGTTTGAAAAAAGCCGAAGAGCAAAACAAGCGTAAATTCAGTTTTGGCGATTTTGGCGAAAACATTACCACCGAAGGCCTCGAACTTCATAAAACAAATATCCTCGACCGGTTTGAATGTGGAGATGTGGTGTTGGAGGTCACCCAGATTGGAAAAAAATGCCACTCCGGTTGCGAAATCATGCAGCAAGTAGGAAGCTGCATCATGCCGGTGGAAGGGATTTTCTGCCGTGTTTTGAAAACCGGTGAGTTGAAAAAAGGAGACCAGTTGACTTATGTGCCAAAAGAAATTAAGGTTTTGGTAGTTACTCTTAGCGACCGGGCTGTACAGGGAATTTACGAGGACAAAAGCGGCCCGTTTGCGACGAAACTGTTAATAGAGTTTTTTGACAAAGAGAACCGGCCGGTAAATATTGAGAACATAATAATTCCGGACGATGAGGAAATGCTGGAAGAACTCCTTTTCGACGCTGCCAAAGAAAAGACGGATATTATTATCACCACCGGCGGCACCGGAATCGGCAGCCGCGATATTACTCCCGATGTTGTCAAAAGGTTGCTGGATAAGGAAATTCCAGGAATCATGGAACACATACGCACAAAATACGGCGCCGAAAAACCGAATGTTTTATTAAGTCGCAGCGTGGCCGGAGTCATCCAAAAATCGTTGGTATACGCATTGCCCGGAAGTGTGAAAGCGGTAAAGGAATACCTCGATGAAATTACCAGAACACTGGAGCACTC
>DATFJO010000371.1:0-7337 GCA_035269145.1 Tangfeifania sp.
CGTTTTAGTAGTTGTTATACCGATTAGAAATTAAACTGAGCCTTTGGTTCGCAAACTCCCAATGGCTCTCTAATTTTCTATCGGCATTAACCATTGTAATCTCCAAGTTTCGCAAAAGCTCACTTTGAAATACAATTGGTATTAGTCGCAAAAATAATATTGGAAAAATAAAAGCCCGGAATTCTATTCCCGGGCTTTTAAATCTTTTGTTCATAAAAAATTATACTGAATCCGGTGAAGGAATATCAAATTCTGCCCGTCTTGGGTCGCGCAATAAACGGTTGGCTTCAACTGAATAATCGCCCACAAACTTTTCCGATTCTGCATCAAAATTTAACCATGGTCCAACAATATAATCAGTACTGTCTTGCGGAATTCCCATACCATCGGTTGCTATGTCGTGAATTTTCATGAATTCTTCGTAAGCAACGGCGTTGTCGCCAAACCTTCCTGCACGCGCATTAAACGGAACTTTTTCTCCCAACCGGTATGATGTATTCATTAAATGCCCCAGTGCGCAACTGTAATGAGCATCATACATATTCCCATTTGCCATGGCCGGATCGTTTGCACGGCATGCAGCAACAAAACTTCCGTAATTCCCACCCGGGGTGAGTTTTACATTTTTCACCTCTACATCTCGTGGCTGACTTCCGTTGTGTGAAATGTATTCACCGTCCCATAATTTACCTCCATCTTCAAAATAAAAGCGATTGGTTACTTCCCTCACATATCCTTCATGGTTTACATTCCTGACATTAAAAAACACATACTGCCCGTTGGCAAATTCCGCCAGTGCAAACATGGTATTTGGTGTTTCACCCTGGTCGCCCCATTTAAATCTTCCGCCAATGGCCATTACCCTTTTGGGATGTGTATTCTCCACTTCTTCGTCAAGTGCCCAGTAAGCAACATCAAGCTGGTGTGTTCCCTGATTGTTGAGTTCTCCGTTACCAACCTGCCAAAACCAGTGCCAATTATAATGAACCAGATTTTTATGAAAACGATCGATAACGGCCGGGCCCTTCCATAAATTCCAGTCGAGTTCTGGTGGTGGTGCGGAATAAGGCTCAAAACCAATTCCTTCACGGGGTTTACAGGCAAAGCCATGAGAAACAGTCATTTTTCCGTATTTGCCGGAGCGAATTTCTGAAACTTGTTTTGCCCAGTTTTCTGAGCTTCTTCGTTGTGTTCCGTGCTGAACCACAATGCCGTATTTTTGAGCTGCTGCCAGCGCAACGCGCCCTTCATAAATATCATGGCTGGCAGGTTTTTCAACGAAAATGTGTTTTCCGGCCTGGGCAGCCCAGATTACCATTAAAGAATGCCAATGATTGGGAGTGGCTACACTAATGGCATCAATGTCTTTATCATCCAAAACAGTGCGAACATCAGCGACTCCTTTTACTCGTTTTCCATTTGTGTTCTCGTTTTTTACCTTATTTACCCTTTCCTCCAAAACTTTTTTGTCCGGGTCAACCAAATAGGCCAGTTCAATATTGTCGAGTTCGTCGAAGCCATTAATATGGCTTTTCCCACGACCGTTTACACCGCAAATTCCGATTCTGAACCGTTCGTTGGCTCCCATAATTGAACCATAAGATTTGGCACTAAATCCCATTCCTCCAATGGTAATTCCAGCTGCACCTAAAACACTTTTTTTAATGAAATCTCGTCTTTGTGTCATGATTTAAAAAATTATTGGTTTAGAATATTACGAAGTTTCCTAAAAGTTTGTAAAACAACTAAATTACTAAACATTAAATAAATTCAACCAAATTCATTAGTTTTTTAAATTATTAATCGAATGAAAGCCTGAATTAATAAAACTTATAAAACCAAATCAGTTTAATCATTAATTCGAAACCTGCTGATAATCATGTTTTTGAATAAGCTGATGAAACATTAATATTTACCCAATTGCCCTTTGGCGATATTCTAAAGTATATTAAACCAATAACTATTCGTTGGTGTTAATTCTATTACCAAAGAAAACTGTGTTCATATAGTTTCAATATTATCTGTTATCCTATTAACTTCTTTTTCGATAAATATTTTTAGCAGCGATTCTAATTTCGAGTTTAAAACTTTTTTGGGAAAAATGTTTTCCTGTTAAGTCAATTATGCGAGCGCCAATGACTTTCCAACATCATTTAACCGAATATGCTTATAATTCTTTGATTTCAATGTTTCTGAATTGAACAGCCATATGCACGCCTCCATGAAGTTGTAACCCAATTGGCCCGGTTTCATTCATGGTTTTGCTTTCGTAATCCACAAAAGGTTCTCCATTCAGGAAGGTTTGAATACGTTTGCCTTCAACAATAATTTTCAGGTGATTCCATTTCCCAACTTTATGGTATTCAGCTACTTTATCCGTTTGTCCCGGGTAACTTCCCTGCTCGTCTTTTGGAGCATAAATACAAGCGGTCATGTCGCGTTCGAGCGATCGTGAAATACCTATCTGCACCTGCGTTCCGCTGCCACGCGGAAAAACTCCGGTGTCGTAATCATCGGTTAAGGTTTTGTACTCCAGTTCCAACACATAATTTTTGTAATCTTCGGTTGTCCAGAGCATGGAACCTTTTTCATCCGGATTTTCCCCGTAAAGGATTTTTCCATTTTTAACCGACCAGTGTGAAGCTGTTTCAGAAGGCTCAGCTTTCCAGCCGTCAAGTGTTTTGCCATCAAAAAGTTTTTTATCTGCCGGTTTAAATCCGGTGAATACAGATAATAAGGCTACCAGTGTTAATAATGTAAGTTTTTTCATTTTTAAACCATTTATTGATTAATACTCAAGATTATTTCAATTCAGCAAGCATTTTTAAAGCTCTTTTATCATTGGTTTGCTTTGCATGTTGCCGCAGGTAGTTGCGGTGTTGTTCCAATATTTTTTTGTACACCGGGTTTTCGGCCTGGTTCACCATTTCCAATGCATCGTACTTCATATCCACGAGCGACTCCCGTTTCTTTCCTTCACTGTATAAACAGTATTTGTAGTCGTTGCTTCGCACCATTCGTCCATGCGGTTGGTAAAATGCTCCGTCAACAGGTTCGTTTTGAACCATATGATTTTCTGAGACAATAAATTCGCGTGGAATATTCACTTCTGTTCCCATAATAACCGGGTACAAACTTTTGCCATGAATTCCGAAATCATTTTTTATACCGGCAAATTCGCATAAGGTTGGAATCATATCAATTCCGGTATTCAACAATACATCTGAAGTCTTTCCTTCCGTTTTTCCATCCCATGAAACAATAAACGGTACGCGTACAGATTCATCGTAAAATACAGTTTTTTGGTTCCAGTGATGACTCCCGGCGCAATCGCCATGGTCAGCAAGAAAAACAATCACTGTATTTTTTTCCTGCCCCGATTCATAAACGGCATCAACAACTTCCCCTACAAATTCGTCTGCGCGTTCGATCAACCTGTAATATCCCCAGATTAGTCTCCGCCAATCGTGATTGGTATAATCGCCAACCGGGAAAAGACGATGTGCCTGGTACGATTTCCGCATGAAAGTCATTATATCAGTTTCGTTTTGAGGAATGGCAAAATTTTTCTTGAGTGGCGGCAGTTCTTCCTCAGGTGGAAGTTCGTTTATCGGACCGCCCGGGAGTTCTTCTTTCCTGGCCCACTGGCAAATTTCATGAGGACTTAAAAAAGATGCCACTGCAAAAAATGGTTTTTCATGCTTTTGTTTGATAAACTCAACTGCAGGTTCAGCATCCAGTTTGGTTTTGTCGCCATAGAAAATATCAAAACCATGAATTTCTTTTTCTTCTTCATCCAATGGAACGTGCCACTTTCCAAAATAGCCGGTTTCGTATCCGGCATCCTTAAAAATCTTACCCAAAAAAACTTGTTGCGAAGCATCCAGATTTTTGTCGCCGTTATTTAATATACCTGTTTCGTGCGGAAACCTACCGGTCATCATTGATGTTCTCATGGGCAAACACAATGGATTTGGAGAGTAGGCATGTGTAAATCGAATCCCTTTTTCTGCCAGGCGATCCATATTTGGTGTATGAATATACTGGTCACCCATGGCACAGCTCATCGCATCCGCAAATTGCTGGTCGGTAATTATAATTACAATGTTGGGTTTTTGATTAGCATTAGTTAACAAAAACCGGCAGATAAAAAAGGTAATTAGTAAAAGCGTTTTTATGGATGACGTCTTTCCCATCACTTGATTTTTTAAATGAATTTTACTTTTTTGAAGAATATGGATACTGGACGTAATTTCCGAAATTTTCGTTTTCAAACAGATGTATGTTTTTTGGTATTTGTAATAAATTATCTTCCGACAGGGCTTCAACATCTGCGTCGAAAAGTGTTTGTTCATCTCCGACTTTGGAAGCCGTAATAACCGTATAAATTTTCATGTGAGCAGGCGTATTTTCAACATCGGGAAAAACGTGAATCCATTTTATTTGATTGAATGAAGCACTTGCAAGTGTCCACGATTTATCATCGTCATTTGCCCTGGGAGAAGCTCCCCAGCTGCCTTCACCTACATACATTGTTCCATTTGTATCATCGCGAATAAATCCCATTTCAGCTTTTGCCGAAGTTGTGTCAGGGCGCACAGGAAAAGTAATTTTGTGCATGTGCGAATCGGCGTCAATTCCAATATCCAATCCATATTTATCGAACAGCCAAACCCAGTTATTATACAATTTGTCGTTTTCTCTTTTCCGGGTAGTATGTGGCCTGAATGGTTTATGAAATCCGGCAATTTTGAACGTGCAATTTTTATTATGCTGCAAATCATTTTCGATCCATGCTTTTTGTTCACCGCCTGTTTCAATCTCTGAATTGAGCGCCATAATATGCAGTTGATTTCCTCCAATTGTTATAGAATAATAAATGCTGGAAGAATCATTTCCGTGAAAAGGCGAGTTAAAAATGTAGTTCAGATTTGCTTTATCTCCATTTTCATGGTTTCCATGAACAGGAAAAATTGGAATCATTCGTCCGTCGCTTGTAGTTGTTTGCTCAAACCAGTCGTTAAGCCATAGATGCCAATTTGCTGCATCGATACCACTTCCACTGGTGAAATCGCCATTAAACATTACAAACAGAGGACGAAGTTTTCCAACCATTCGGTTGGAAGCCCTTCCAGCCTCAAGTGCCGAACCTGCACTTTTGGTATCGCCACCAACAATGAAAGAGAAAGATGAAGGCTCAGCTGGAGCTGATTTAAACCAGTAACGTTTACTTACTCCAAACTCATCTTTTAAAACGAAATAGTATTTCGCTCCCGCTTTCAAATTGTCTAACAAAGCAAACCGGGTATCCATTTCGTATTTTTTGTTGGTTTCAGTTGGTGCGACTTTCTTTTTGTACTTCCAGTATTTCCGTCCCCAATCTTTGGTGCCGTAATATACTTCAACATCAGAATTTTGCAGTTGATCCCATCCGAGTGTTACAGATTTAGTTGGATCGGAATTCCATATCAATCGGTATTTGTCTGAAGCGGCTTCGTTTTCCGGAACTTGTTTACATCCAAAAGTTAATAACAGGATGAAGAAAACGATTATTGAAAAGGGAGTAGATTTTTTTCCTACGTTATAATTCATAGTTTTTAGGTTTTGATTTAGTGTTGCAATTTTCTCAATATATCGACTAATTTACTTTACTTAATTGAAATAACAAACAATTGTTCTGTGCCATCTTTCGCAATCCCCTGAATTAGCACCTGGTTGTTGTTGCGATTCCATCTTGGAGCTGAGTCTATCCGAATATCTCCCGAATATTCACCCTTGTTTATTCCTTCACTTCGGGTCCATTCTCCATCGGCGAGCCGAATGATGTTGTAGTAATTGTTCCCGTTTTTACCGTAGCCGTTTACAAACCACTTTCCACTTGGCGATAAACTGATATCGCCTTCCGGGTTCGGTATTGATTCGGGTGAGCCAATTTTTCCAACAATTTTTTCATTGATGATGTCAATAATAATCTGATCATCTCCTTTTCTTCCAATCATTTGCTGCCCAATTCCCCATTCAGGGTGGCCTCCAATAAAAGGACGATCAATCACTAAACCGGTTCCGTCCGCATTCATGGTACAGAATACATTGGTCCTTTTTTTCTTTCTTCCGTCTTTTTTCCATCCAGCACGAATAAAAAAGCAAAAAAGATTTCCATCGCGGTTCCAGAGGGTGTGATTAATAAAAAGTGCTTCACCTTCGGTGTCAATCCCTTTTTTCTCAATTTCTTCCAGCATGGTTTTAAAGGAAACAAGGAGTTTCATTTTGCCCGAATTTATATCAACTTTAAAAATTCCGTCATTTTCCGGTGCGGTAATTCCCTCCGTCCAGTCGGTGGTGCCTTTGTAGCCTGTTACTGCACGCAAACGCGCCATGCGGGCATAGTTTATGGCAAGGTATGATCCTCCAGCCGGGCAGACACCTCCATTGCCAACCGGGGTGTCCTCAAACCTGAATTCCCTGACGCGTTTCTTTTTTTCAATATCATAAAGAACGATAAATACTTTGCCTGTTTTTTTATCACGATCGTTAAAAAAGAATTGATTTTCCGGATTTTCGGGATTCCAGTAAAACATGGTTCCCTGCTGCGGATTCCATCCAAGCGATTCGTCTATTTTTTCAACTTTTAAAAAGTTGCCGTCTTTTTTGTCGGTGTGAACGAGGTTCACTCCTGCAGGCTCAGAACCATCTGGCAAATGATCTATAAAAGGTGAACTCAGCGTTAAAATTCGTTTGCCGGAAGCATTCCATGGAATGGTTAATGATTGCCCGATATATCCAAATAAATGATGATCAGGTCCGGTTGTGATTTGTTTAATTGAGGTTGATAAAGCCGAACTTTTAAAAGCGCTGAATGCAGGTAACCCCAGAAATGCCAGAGTTCCAGCGGTTGATGTTTTGACAAAATTTCTTCGTTTCATCTTCATAAAGATTTAACAGATTTTGAATTTCCCGATCAATTATATTAAGAACGTCACCCTCCGCGAAGCGATTCCTTCGGAAGAACTCGTTTCAGGGTCTTCTTTTTATTTTTGTTATCCATTTTTAGATGCTGAAACAAGTTCAGCATGATGAATTACTGATGGATATGAAATAAAACTGATATTCATAAATCGATTTTAGTTAGTCCGTATTTAAAACTGCTGGCACCGGAGCATCAACTTCTTTAACCCAGCCTTTCATTTGCCCAAGCAACTCATTCGCTTTTTCAGGATTTGATTTTGAAAGATCATTTTGCTCCGAAATATCATCTTTCAAATTGTACAACTCATACGTTTCGTATTCGTAATAATAGATCAGTTTCCAGTCGCCCGAAAGCATGGTTGTTGAAGGAA
>DATFJO010000372.1:0-3035 GCA_035269145.1 Tangfeifania sp.
TTATTGACAAAAATATGTCATTGGCAATCTAAGGCATGAAAAGGAGAAATCTGTTTCAAATTCAGAGATTTCTCACCCGGAATAGCGGGATTAGAAGTAACTTTTCAAACTTGCCATCAACCAGTTTTATTTCGACTGCGCTTGCGGCAGGTTTTCAATCTGCTTCATAACCTGATCCGCCTCGGCGTATTTTGCATCGCTGGCTTTGCGGTTAATGGTGGAAAGTTCATATCCTTCCTGCATTAGTTTGTCGTACTTCTTGTTCAGTTTCTCTGCTTCTGTTTTCTTTTTGAATAATCCTAACATAGTCGTTTTGTTTAAAAATAAGCACTAATATATTAGACAAAACAGAAAGACACATTTTTTGTTTATAAAAAAGTTGGAAATTCAGGCGATTACAATTTTATCAATTGAGATTTCCAACTGTTTTCTGCATCCGTAATTACAACAATAAATTGTCCGGATGGCAGGTTTTGGATATTTATTTGCTGATTGTTACGGGCATTTTCACTGATTAAAATCTGTCCGCTGGTGTTTAAAATCTGTATGTTGTAATCCTTTTCTGAATGATAATTGATGTGCAACCAGGTGGATGCAGGATTCGGAAATATTTGTGGTTCCCTCAATTTTACTTTCTCAAAAGAAGTGGTCACACAATTATCGGGGTTGTTTTCAGGGGAAAGTCCTGTCGTTCCTCCTGAACAAATACCGCAGGCATCATAAGCAGCAGATCCGTTAAACGTGCCGGCACAATCGTATTTTGCGGGCAGAAATCTGGCCAGCAGGCGAATGTAGCTGATTTGGTAACCGCAACTGTTTTCGGTAACCGACCACGAGTTTAACGGCCAGGATGTATTGAAATCTTTATACGATTTCTGGTCGGGCTGATCTTTTGGCGGAGCGATAGATTCGCTGTAACATTTGGCGTTGTTTGAACTGCTTCCGCAACCATTTGGGCAGCAACCATCCCAGTCGTAGCCGGGATTCGGACCGCCTGTCAGGAAACCGGGGGCGGGTCCGTATGTCGATTCTCCCACACGATCCCATTTTGAACTTCCATCGGTAAACCAACTGTGATAAAATTCGTTGACACAATTTTCAGCCCCAAAATTGTACATATTGGAAAGGTAAACCATATTGAGTGGATTTACTCCGTGAATGTAATGTATGTAGTTTTCGGCAGCTTCAAGCGCCTGCCCGTTTTTCGATGAATTAATTCCGTAATGAACAAAATCGGTGAACATTAATCCTTTACCTGCTTTTACGGAGTTGCTTCCCCAGGTATAATCTTTTATGTGCGCAAGAAATGGATCTTTCTGCTCAGAGATAGCCGGGAAGTTTTCAGAACCATTCATTGCATTATTGTATTTGCTGATGATGGCTGATTTTACCGAAGAAGAAATGCCATCGAGTGTGGTGTAGTAAAGCAGAGTTTCCTGGTTGGTTGTTTCAAACGGATAGGCAAAAGTCCACTGCATCAGGTGAATTTGATTGTAATTGCTTTCAAAAAAATTTTTATACTTTGCTTCACCGGTAACTTCGAACAAAAAACTGGCTGCTTCCAATTTTGCAGTCAGCCTTCCGTAATCGTTTGTTTCCTGCTGTCCGGCTCCCAAACCCTGCGTGTTTCCTTCATTGTTTCTGAAAATCACACTGGGGTTTTCACCGGCCCAGTTCCATGCTCTGACAGCGCTTGCTCTCAAAGAATCGGCAAATATTTTCATGCCTGCCGAACGGTATACTTTTGAAGCAATGGCAAAAGCTGCTGCGGCATTTAAAGTTCCCGATGTGTTGGGGCGTCCGTAATACGAAGGGCCGGTAGCTGCTGACGGTGGACTGGCGTGTGCTACTCCAACAATGCTCAACAAGCTTCCGTCGGTCAATTGCAATCGGAGAAGATGTTCGAGCCCCCATTTGGCTTCGTCTAAAATGTCGGGAACACCATTACCCGATTCGGGGATATTGTAATTATCGCCCCAAACACCCGGGTTTTCAATAAAGGCTTTCATAAAATCCACAATGTAGTTTGCAGTCCAACTAGTATATTTGTTATAGTCCCCGGCATCGTACCAACCTCCGGAAACATCCTTTTCAGTGGCCGGATTGTTTTTATCGAGAAAATCACGGGCATGTTTATCCTGTAAATGGCTGGCTTCATCGGCCCATTCTTCGCAGGCAAAAGGAGGTTGCTTTTCAAAACCCGATCGCTGGTAGAAAAAAGTGCGCATGGCCTGCATCATTACCTCTTCGTAGATATTCTCTTTAATTTCGAAATTGCAGGAGCAAAGGTTGCTGTCGATATCGAGGATAAAATAGGTTCCTTCGTCTTTTAGTTCCGAAAAATCGAACCACCAGGCTTTATCTCCCGATGAACTGTTAGTTGAACCGTTATTCCACGCAACCGGTGTGCCGCTTAAAACCTGTGAACTGTCCTCAACACTGATAACAGCATAAAAGTTGCCAGGGGAAAACGACTCTTCAGCATCGAATCCGGTTTTCGGATTCCTGATTACAGCAATTTTACGGGCTTCCGGCCGGTAGCCAAACTGATCGATAACGATGTATTTTGTTTTTGAAGGTTGATTTCCAACGCCAATTTGCGGAATGGAAAGAAAAATTATAACAGGGAAAAGTATGGAAGATAAAATATTTAATTGCCTCATTTTGAGTTATTGTTTTTTTGTGTTGTAGTTTGTTTTGATCATTTTGAAAATTTCAGTTTGCCTCCTTTTTGCAGGTTCTCATGCGTGATAAGTGTTTCGCTCTCTTTGCCGTTTAGTTCCACTTTTGAAAATATGCCCGATTGATTTCCGGGAGTCGCTTCAATTTCAAATTTTTTGCCACGGTAAAACTTTTTATCGAGGTTCAGGGTAATTTTTTCAAACGACGGCGAAGCAAGCTGGTATTCGTTGCTGCCGGGGCACACCGGGTAAAACCCCATGCTGCTGAAAACATACCACGCCGAAATCTGGCCGGCATCGTCGTTTCCGGGCAATCCGCCGGGGCCCATTCCGTATTCTGTTTTCAGGATATTT
>DATFJO010000373.1:0-3409 GCA_035269145.1 Tangfeifania sp.
AGGTGATTACAACTACCTCTGAACCGGCAGTTTTTGAATAATCATTGGTTGAACCAGTCAGGCGCGTATCGTAATAATTGATAGGGGCTGTTTGCCACAAATCCAACCCTTTCCCTTCTGATACACCTTCTTTGATATCAACCAAAACAACTTCCTGAACAATGTTCTTTTCAGCAACAATTTGTGCACATGTCGCTCCAACATTTCCGGCTCCAACTACAGTTACTTTCATTTTATTTCTAATTTATTACACTAGTCAAATGAACAAATAAAATACAATTTGTTTTTGAGAAGCGCAAAGATAATTTATTTTATTCAGGTTTAAAAGATTTGAATGTACTTCAAACCGGTTTAACATTCTGGTAAAATAAAACAAATGCGTCTGTTAATCGAATTTTTAAGAATTAATTCAGCCAGTATGTCATCTTCAGCACAAGCGCCCTGTTTCTGGAATTCCAGTTTCCGGGAATGTAATTATCGGTATATACCAGGTAAATATCTGAAACCGGCTGGTAGCGCCACTGGAACCGCATATTGATGTTCATGTTATCCATTTGCTCGTTGTACTGTACAAAAGTGGTCCAGAAAATATTTTTCGAAAAAGTGACGTCGAGTTTTGGCCCGAGCAGCCACAACTGTGTATGTTCAAACGGATCGGGCAGCTCCATGTCGGTGTAGTTAAAGTTGAGCGTGAAATTCACATAAGGCTGAAAACGATATCCCACCCTTCCCTGAATGTAATGAATATTGCCGTTGTAAAACGTTCCTCTTGCTGCTTCGGCCTGCCAGTTAAAAAGGGTACTTGTGGTCGACTGGTAATTAATGTAACCTCCACCAAACCGGTGGTCTGAACCAGCAGGAAGATAGTATCCGCTGATATGTGTCGGGTCGAAATCATTCTGCAGTTCAACATACGTATCCTGGTAACCAAAACGCAGTTGCGATCGGTTCTGAAATTCAAACTGGTAACTGTAAGTATTTACATGCTCAATTTTTTCATAGCCGGGGTTGAAGTAATTTTCCAGCTCCACTTCAAATCCGTGACTTACCACCCGTTTATTGGGAACAAACATGTATTGAAATTCAGGACCCAGAAAATTGTACCCGGTGCGGCGTACAAAACCTGCTTCTGCCAGGTAATTCTCTCCTACCGAAGTTTGCGCCAAACTCACCTGTATGTGTTTGGTCTGATATTCGAGCATTGCGCCCTGCGAATATTGTTTGTCAGGATTTTGGGGCTGAAAAGAACGGTGATAGAAAAATTTACCTTCCCAGAAATTGTTTTTGCTGGCCAGGTTATAATCAAAACCTGCCACACGGTTAAACAGGTTGCTTCCCTCGGGCTGGCCGAGGTATTCTTTGTTCACAAAGATGAACCCGAAATTGGAACGGGCAAACACTTTTTTCTGAACCGAAGCCACTGTGAAATTCCTTGACAGGTGATCATTTGTTTCGCTGGTAGTCATATTCATAAAACCAATGCGCCAGTCGTTACCCAGTTTACCGCTCAATCGTGCCCCTGCCAGAACCGGTGCATCCAACCCAATTCTGCGCGAAAAAAACGGGGTTACGGTGTGGTACCCGAATCCCGAAAACAGGTCGCTGTTCTCCAGAAAGAACTGCCGTTTTTCAGGAAAAAACAGCTCGAAACGGTCGATGTTGGTCACCTGCTGGTCCACTTCCACCTGCGCAAAATCAGGATTGTAAGTGAGGTCGAGGTTCATGGAAGAAGAAAACCCGATTTTTGCATCGAACCCAAAATCTTTATCGTACTCAGCGCCGTCGCCAAATTCATAATCGTTGGCAAAACTCCCGTAGATGTAGGGAATAAGCGAAAACTGAATTTTAGATTTCGGCAACGGCTCGTCAAAACGCATCACACCGGTATAGGCCAGCGAGGCTGTTGGAAACTGACGCGGAACGGGCGCCCATGCCGATTTTTCGTTGGTTTTCAGATCGAGGCGGCTGAAATTGACATTCCACTGCTGGCCCCCCGAAGGATAGCGCACCGACTTAAAAGGTATGCGCATTTCGCTCACCCACCTGTCCGGATGATGTTTGGTTTCAGCCTGCCATTTGCATTCCCAGTCGAGATTTACCCGGGATCCATCGCTCATTGTGCCGTCCCATTTTGCTCCCGAAGCCGAAATTCCAAATGAAAACCCATTGGTCTGGTCGAGAAATGTATCGAAAAAGGAAAGAAAGTTGTCGTTGCTGCCAAAGTTAAAATCGCGGCGGAAGGATTCCATGATTCGTTTTCCCGGCACGGTATCGTAAAAAGTAAAAGCCATGTACAATGCTTCGTCGTCATAAGTCATTAAAACCACCGATTGCTGGGTGGGATAGCCGGTATCCACCGGCAATACAAGGTAAAACGGAGTAGCTTTTTGTGCGGCCTGCCAGTCGAGTTCATCCAGCACACCGTCGATGATAATTGACGACTGCGCTTTTTTCACATCGTAAACAAAGTCTTTATTGAAAGTGCCGGCAATTGTATCATTTTTAACAGAAGCAAACAGGGGAGCAACAACAATGAACTGCAAAAACAGAACAAAAGGCAGAATTGAAACTTTCATTTCCGAATAATTTAATCGATTTAGGTTACAGCCCGCAAAGATATTTAAATTGTTAAAATCCCAATACTGCCTGCTATATGTTTTAATGACATAATGAAGAAGCTTGCTGAAATTCTCAAAGATTTCAATTATAACTTCCCTCAGTCTGTGACGTTGTCAGGAGCTTCGCACGCTGACAAGTCTGCAGCACCTGTAACCTGTCAACGTCGTGAGACTTGACAGCGTTAAGCAAATGCCGTTGCATTAAACATTTGTAATTAAAATGATTCAGATTTATTGAATACAGATAAAGCAAAACTGTTAAATCGGTATAACACCTGATCAACACGGCACCAACCGGAATCATGTTGACTAATTCCATAAAAAAGCACCTCATTTCGCGATCAAAGAGGTTCATTTCACGATCAAACAGGCTCAATCCTAAACAAAATGGCTCACAACCGGATCAAACCGGCTCATTTTGCGATCAAAGCGGAAAATTCACGATCAAAATGCCTTTGCTCCGGTCATCTGGCATTTTGATCGCGACAAAAAGGGTTTTGATCGGGTCGGGAGGCATTTTGTATTGGTAAGAAGAGTCTTTGTTTCAATCAAAAGGTTTTTTGGTCAGGTTGACTATCTGCTTGATTCGGTTTCCTGCATTCTGAAGTGGCTGAATATCTTTCCGATGCTAGTATAACATCAAAATTGAAAATAATTTTTGTCAATATCAGGCAGATTTCAATTTTTCAGAAATCCAGAATTTGATAATGGATTGCCGGGTTACACCTAATTTCATAGCCTGCTGATCCAGCTTTTGAATCATCCATTTGGGAAAGTCAACACTTACACGT
>DATFJO010000374.1:0-3365 GCA_035269145.1 Tangfeifania sp.
AGTATTAAAGGGGCCCGGCCCCTTTTTTTTACATTCTTTCAGGAACATTAATTCCCAGCAAAGTCATTCCCTGCTTTATCACTTTACCAACTGTTACTGATAATACAAGACGGAATTCCCGTTTTTCAGAATCATCAATATTTAAAATTGAATGGTCGTGGTAAAACTGGTTGTATTCTTTTACCAGTTCATAACAATAATTGGCAATAACAGCCGGGCTGTAGTTTGCCCCTGCCTCGGCAACTGCCTCAGGGAATAAGGCAATTCTTTTCAGCAGAAGTTTCTCTTTTAAAGAAATTTCGGGGAACTGCCTTTTAAGGGCATCGTATGTAACTTGATTTTTAGCTGCCTTGCGCAATACAGACTGAATACGGGCGTAAGTGTACTGTATAAAGGGGCCGGTATTTCCATTAAAATCGATGGATTCTTCAGGGTTGAACAGCATATTTTTTTTAGGATCTACTTTTAGAATAAAATACTTGAGCGCCCCCAAGGCAATAGTTTCAAATGTCTGTTCCGTTTCTTCGGGAGTAAGTTCTTCGAGTTTCCCCAACTCCTCTGCCATTTTTTTGGCAACATTTACCATTTCCGACATTAAATCATCGGCATCGACAACAGTTCCTTCACGCGATTTCATTTTACCGGAAGGCAATTCAACCATTCCATAAGAGAAATGAAAAAGATCCCTGCCCCAGTCGTAGCCAAGTTTATCGAGCAAAACGGACAGCACCTGAAAATGGTAATTTTGCTCATTTCCAACCACATAAACCATTTTATCGATGGAATAGTCGTTAAAACGCATTTTGGCGGTTCCAATATCCTGCGTCATGTAAACAGATGTTCCGTCGCTCCGAAGCAGTATTTTTTTATCGAGGCCTTCCTGAGTTAAATCAGCCCACACAGAATTATCTTCTTCCTGATAAAAGATACCTTCCTTCAAGCCACGTAAAACTTCATCTTTTCCAACAAGGTAAGTTTCCGATTCATAATAGATTTTATCAAAATCGACCCCCATTCTTTTGTAAGTTTCATCAAAACCTTTGTAGACCCAATTGTTCATGGTTTCCCACAACTGAACTGTTTCCGGGTCACGGGCTTCCCAATTGCGCAACATTTCACGGGCTTCCAAAATGCTGGGCGCCTGGTTTTCGGCTTCTTTCTGAGACAATCCTTTTTCAACCAACCCGGCAATTTCAGCTTTGTAATGTTTATCGAATTCAACATAGAGTTCGCCAACCAGGTGATCGCCTTTTTTTCCTGTATTTTCAGGTGTCCGGCCATTGCCCCATTTTTGCCAGGCTACCATCGACTTGCAAATATGTATACCACGGTCGTTAACGATGTTGGTTTTTACGACTTTGTTTCCATTTGCTTTTTGAATCTCGGAAATGGAATACCCCAACAGATTATTACGAATATGACCGAGATGCAGTGGTTTGTTGGTGTTTGGAGATGAATATTCAATCATTACCAACTGTGAATTATTTCCGGCTGTTTTAACTCCGTAATTTTCGGCATTGTGAGCCTGATATAAAACATCAATCCAGTAGCTGTCACTAATAACAAGGTTTAAAAATCCTTTAATTACATTGAATGATTCAACTTCGTCAATTTTAGCTTGCAGGTGTTCACCAATTTCCCGACCGGTTTCTTCAGGGCTTTTTTTTGAATGCCTCAAAAACGGAAAAACAACCAGCGTAATATCCCCGTCAAAATCTTTACGGGTGATTTGCAGTTGAATTGAATTTGCTGCAGGTTCAAAACTATATAACTCTTTCAGGGTTTGGGATACTGCAACATGTATAATATTTTCAATATTCATTCTGACAGATTTTTTAAAGAGCGACAAAGATAACAAATTAGCATTTCAGAACTTAAAAGGCAGAAAAAAAGCCCTGCCTGTGGCAGAGCTTTTTTCATTAATTTAAATCACTGTTATTTATTTTTTAATACGAGCAGTTTCAAATTCAACACGGCGGTTCAACTGCCTGTTGGCAGGTGAGGTATTGGGCACTGCAGGCTGTTCTTCGCCATAGTAGTTCGAACTTACATAAGCATTGGTAACACCTTTCGAAAGCAGGTATTTTACAACTGACTGGGCACGTCTTTCCGAAAGTCCCATGTTGTATTCATTTGTTCCAATTGCATCGGCATGTCCGCCTACTTCAATTTCGTATTCTTTGGCATCATCGAGTTCGTTAATCAATTCATCCAGCTTTTCTTTTCCTTCTTCGCGGATGAAAGATTTATCAAAATCGAAATAAACATTCGGTACTTCAATGGTTTCCCATGCCGGACATCCGTCATTTGAGGCAACACCGGCTTCAGTCGGGCATCTGTCTTCACAATCAATAATACCGTCATTATCTGAATCAAGCGGACAACCTCTGTCGTCTACCGGACATCCTGCCGGAGTATCCGGGCATTCGTCTCTTTGATCAGGAACTCCGTCGCCGTCCGAATCGGGACAACCATTGAATTTAGCCAATCCGGGAGTATCCGGACATTCATCGTCTTTATCGGCAATTCCGTCACCGTCTCTGTCGGGACATCCATTCAGTTCAGGTGTACCTGGTTCATCCGGGCAATCATCTTTGTAATCCGGTACGCCATCGCCGTCCCTGTCTAACGGACAACCATTTTCATCCACCTGAACACCCGGAGGAGTATCCGGACATTCGTCTTTTCGGTCAGGTACACCGTCGCCATCTGAATCTTTAGCTGCGCCGAAAGCAAATTCAACAATACCGGAAACTTTGATAAAATTGTCGTGAACGTCAGTTAAAACTTCATTTACATGTCGTTCAGCATCGATACCATGAATATAACCTGCTTCCAGGTAGAGTGAAGTAGCAGAACTGAGTGGAAATTTGGTACCAACACCGGCATTAAAATTAACACCATTGGTAAGGTTGTCCCAAAGCACCCCGGGGCCCGCATACAAATATGGCTGAACTGAACTTTCTTCCGAAAGAATTTTTCCGTTATAAAGCTTAAACCGTAAATTCAGTGACGGATTAAATAAGTCGACACCATCATCGTTAAAGCCCCACGGAGCTTTTAACATTAAATCGAACGATGGACTAAGATATCGGCTCACATAAAAATCAGCCATAAAGCCTAAATTGTTTGTCTCCAGATTTTGATAGACTCCCGGGCCTAAACCTATTGCCCACTTTTTATCGGCATTCTGGGCATAAGAACTTCCCATCAGGAAGATTATCAATAAAGAAAGTAAAGTAAATTTTTTCATAATCATGAATTTTATTAGAAGTTTTTAATCTTTGTACCAAATTAACAAATTAAGTTGACCTGTCAAAAGACAGGTAAGCTGTAAATGCGGAAATTAACCACATTTGTAACAA
>DATFJO010000375.1:0-4833 GCA_035269145.1 Tangfeifania sp.
GAACTTGATATTCCTTTAATTTTGCGGCCTTTGCACAGAATAAAAGAATAACCATTAGGACACAGCTTTTCAGAAAATAATTCCTCAATTTAAGGACAATTCAATCTTTTTTTCAATCTTTGCATTCAGAATTATTTAAGAAGGGGAAGATATGAGTTGTACAGGATGTTCATTTAATAATTCAATTTCGGGACAGGCAGGCGATTCTTACGACTGGCTGAACGATTTGCCGGACACATCGACGCAGAGCGACATTGTGGAGGTAAAATTTAAATCGACACGAAAAGAATTTTATAAAAATACAGATAACCTTAACCTGAAACGCGGTGACAAAGTAGTGGTTTCCACCTCACCCGGACACGATACAGGAGAAGTTACACTAACCGGATATCTTGCAGAAAAGCAATTCAACCGGAAAGTAAAAAATACCAAACGCTACGCCATCCATCCGGTTTTCCGCAAAGCTACGGATAATGATCTCAGCACACTGACAGAGGCGAGAAGCAGGGAAAAGCAAACACTGATTCGCTCGAGACAATTTGCAACAGAACTCGGACTGGAGATGAAAATAGGTGATGTGGAATTTCGTGGCGACGGAAGAAAAGCCATTTTCTACTACATTGCCGATGGACGGGTAGATTTCAGAGAACTTATAAAAAAATATGCCCGCGAGTTTAGCATCAAAGTGGAGATGAAGCAGATTGGGGCCCGCCAGGAAGCAGGACTTGTTGGTGGAATCGGGTCGTGCGGGCGCGAACTTTGCTGCTCGAGCTGGCGCACCGACTTTTCCAGCATTACTTCGGACGCTGCCCTGAAGCAGGGACTTTCGCCATCGGCACAAAAAATGGCCGGTGCCTGCGGAAAGTTGAAATGCTGCCTGCTTTACGAACTGGATATGTACATCGAGTCAAGAAAAGAATTCCCGGAACAGTTGCTTTACTTAGAAACGGCAAACGGCATTGCCAAACCCATCAATACCGATTACCTGAGAAAGGAAATCTGGTTTGCCTACGATTCCGGTAATTCAAAAGCAACATTCAAACTTTCGCTGAAAGAAGTGAAAGATATTATTCAAAAAAACAAACGCGGACAGAAACCGGAAATTACACCGAAAATTGATGACAAAGCAAAAGAGACCGGCTGGGAAGCTTTAAATACTGAAAGGATTGACCGTTTTGAGAACCAAAGCACCAACAAAAAACGCAGGAAAAACAAACGCCGAAGCAACAAAAAAGTAAACCGGAACAAAAAGCAGTTTGTTCAAAAGGATAAATAAAAATTCTGAGAAGGCCTGTTAATTGTCATTTCGACGACATAGGAGGAGAAATCTCCTATATAAAAACAGATTTCTCATCTTCGTGCCTCAGATTCGAAATGACATCAGGCTTGTGACTTTCGAATTGCTTCACTTTGATGGTTTTATTAAACTTTATTGCTCCGGCTCGGCATCAAACCGTTCGATAAAGTCAGTAGAAAGCACCTGGAATTCAGTACGACGATTGATCGCACGTGCAATTTCCTGTTGCTCTTCGGTAAGTTCCAGAATAAATTCTTCGGTTAACTCATCGCCTCTTTTCAGGAAATCATACTCTTTTGCCATCTGCCGGGTTACAGTTTTAGGCCAGGTTTCGCCATAACCTTTTGCCACAAGGCGCTGCGGATTGATTCCTTTTTCAATCAGATAATCGACCACACTTTGCGCACGTTTCTGCGACAAATCGAAGTTAAACTGGTCGCTGCCCACATAGTCGGTATGCGACATAATTTCGATGGTAATAGTGGGGTTCAGTGCCAGCACCCGAACCAGCGAATCGAGGGCAACCTTTGATTCAGGCAGCAACTCCCAGCTTCCGAATTCGTAGTTAATATTATCGAGCCGGATGGGATCTTCGGTGGATGTAAGATACAGATCGAACCTGAAATCCTTGCTGTCTTCGAGGCCAATGGTATTGGCAGTAGCTTTATCGCGCAAATAACCTTCTTTAAACGCGGCAAAAACATATTCGGTTTCGGGTTGCAGTTTCATCTGAAAAGCGCCGTCGCGGGCACGCATCCGAAGGTTGGTGCCATCGGTTCCGATTATGCGGACGGTAGCGCCATCGAGTTTTGTTCCATTTCCCTTATCGTAAACAACACCCTCGACTCTGTAAATTTTTGGCGGCACAACAAATTCATACAAATCATCGCCGCGGGAACCCTTCCGGTTCGAAGTAAACATTCCTTTGTTTTCGCCCTGTACAAAGGCAATTCCAAAATCGTCGGAAGGAGAATTTACCGGATATCCCATATTTTTAATGGTCCAGTTTCCTTCTACATCTTTATTTGCCACAAAAATATCGTGCCCTCCCATTCCAATGTGGTAGTTGGATGAAAAGTAAAGGTCGCCGTTGTCGCGTACATAAGGAAACATTTCATCGCCGGGTGTATTTATTGTTTCACCCAGGTTAACAGGATTTGAATAAGTGCCTCCATCCTGTTCCGCCATCCAGATATCTTTTCCGCCCTGCCCGCCGGGCATATCCGAAACAAAATAAAGCACGGTTTCATCGGGACTCAAAGCCGGATGCCCGGCAATAATGCTGTCGGCCACTACCTGGAGTTTAATCGGATTGGACCATGAGCCGCGCGATTGCGAAGCTGAATACAATTCTGCACCGAGTGCCTGCTGTTTATCGTACCGGCAGCGGGTAAAAATCATTTTGTCGCCGGTTGTCGATAAAGTAGAAGCTCCTTCCTCGTCGCCGGTGTTGATAATCAGCATTTCATCCAGCAACTGGGGTTTGTCCCATTTCTGGCGCTGAATGTTGAAAGTTGACCGGAACAGATCGGCGTAATCCTGTCCGGTAATCATGCTCTTCTTTTTTCCGGTGGCTGCTTTTCGGGTTGAAGTAAAATAAACTTCATTGTCGCGGCCGGCCACAAAAACCGGGGAATAATCACTCTCCCGCGAATTAATTTCTTTTATCGGGTTAATGATATGCCGCGTTGGATTTGCCACCCACTCCTGAGTTTTGCGGATGGCTTCCAAACCTGCCAGGGCCCGTTCATCTCCGGGAATAGAATCGAGAAATATCCGGTAATTTTCCACCGCCTCTTCATAATCCTGTGAAGCGCGCAACATTTCGGCATATTTAAATATCACCACCGGGTCTTCGTAACCACGGCGCAAG
The DNA here is from genome assembly GCA_035269145.1 of Tangfeifania sp. Taxonomy (GTDB): domain Bacteria; phylum Bacteroidota; class Bacteroidia; order Bacteroidales; family Prolixibacteraceae; genus Tangfeifania. The sequence goes on from DATFJO010000375.1 coordinate 3,171, forward strand.
GCATTGCGGTAATAAAGTGCTGCCATTTCATAATCGCCAATGTAATTGTAACAATTGGCAATGGCATAGGCGTATTCCCTGCGCTTGTCGCGGTCCTTTTCTTTCCGGCTGGCCTTTCTGTATTTTTCAATGGCCTGGTAATATTCGCCGATATCGTGCGAGAGCATTGCCTCGCGGCCGAGTTTTGAGGCGCTGCACGACGCTAAAACAATTAGTATAATTGATAACAATAAGAATCTGATGCTTTTATCCATACCCGTCTCCACTTTCGAAGAAGTAAAAGTAAATTATTTTTTTTAACAGCTACAAAAATAACGGTTGTTTGGAAGAATAAGTATAATCGGGAGCAGTTCGTTGCCATAAAAAAAGAGGCCCCGTAAAAAGCCTCTCTTTCAAATTTGAAGTTATACTTAAAAATCACCTTACAAACAGCAGTTCGCGATATTTCGGAAGTGGCCACAATTCGTTGTCAACAATCAATTCGAGCTTATCAATGTGGTAGCGAATATCATCCAGGTAAGGCCTGACATTTTTATCGTAAGCTTCGGCCTTTTCCATAATATCCACAATTACATTGGCTTTTTTCCGGGCTTCAATCATCTCTTTGCGCTTGGCTTTAATAGCAGAAATATGTCCGCCAACTTCTTTTATCAGTTCTTTGCGGGCACCGGCCAGTTGCTCAAATTCCTCTTCATTGAATAATTCTTTCTGACGAATGACATTTTCGAGCAGCATGGTTTGGTATTTCACCGCGGTAGGTACAATATGATTGATAGCAATATCGCCAAGAACGCGTGCTTCAATCTGGATTTTCATGATGAATTTCTCATACTCTACTTCCACACGGCCGTGCAATTCAGGTTCGTTAAATATACCCAGGCTTTCGAATAACCTTTTACTTTCCGGGCGAAGGTAAGCAGAGAGCGATTCCGGCACGCTTTTTACGTTCGTCAAGCCACGTTTTCCGGCTTCATGCACCCATTCTTCGCTGTAACCATCGCCATTGAAACGTATTGGCTTTGAGGCAATAATCAGGTCTTTTAAAACCTGGAAAATAGCTTCATCTTTTTTCACATCTTTTTCGATGAGTGCGTCAACTTCAGCTTTAAATTTATTCAACTGATTGGCAACTACCGTATTGAGCACGATAAGCGCCGAGGCATTGTTTGCCGACGATCCTACTGCACGAAACTCAAACCGGTTGCCGGTAAATGCGAATGGCGAAGTCCGGTTACGGTCGGTGTTATCGAGAATAATTTCGGGAATTCTTCCGATGTTCAGCTTAAGGGCTGTTTTTTCTTCCGGTGTCATTTTCCGATCCACTACCGACTCTTCCATAAAATCGAGCATGCCCGAAACTTCTGTACCCAAAAACACCGACAAAATTGACGGCGGCGCTTCATTGGCTCCCAAACGGTGCTGGTTCGAAGCTGTGAGGATACTCGCACGAAGCAGATCCTGACTGTCGTAAACCGCTTTCATTGTATTGATAACAAAGGTGAGAAAAAGCAGGTTCGACTTTGGATTTTTTCCCGGTGAATAGAGGTTGACCCCTGTATTGGTCGACAACGACCAGTTGTTGTGTTTTCCTGAACCGTTAATTCCTGAAAATGGTTTTTCATGATAAAGAATGCGGAATTTATGGCGACGGGCAATTTTAAGC
>DATFJO010000376.1:0-2278 GCA_035269145.1 Tangfeifania sp.
GTGAGACAATATATGTAAAGTCGATTTTGTTTGATTTACAGTTTTTTACTGTAAAAGCAAACATATACAGAAGGTCCCAAAGTCTGCCATCGAGATCTTGTTCATGTGCGAGTTCTTTGGGAACACAAACGTATTTATCGTAAACAGACCGGGTAAGATAAACCGGGAATTTTATGCCCACTTCAGATAAGATTTTAGAATCAATTTTGATTAAGAATCCATCTTCAACTGCCTGTTTTGTTGTGTAGGTAAAAATTGGTTTTCCAAAGATTGGATCATTCATTTGAATTTGCCCATGCCCTTGGGACTTATTGTGGCTGGCCCTGTAAACTTCGTACAGGGTAAAACTGGCACGCCGGTTAAATTTTGGCATACCACCATTGAGCTGCCACGGATAAGGGCAAGGGCGTGCCCCCAAAAGAAAGATGGTCAAGAGAGCTTGTATTACCCTTGACCATTCCGTGGAGCGATGAATACCTTTGCCTGGATTTAAGCGGGGAGAGAATTTAGAGAGAAGGTAACGTTCCGTAAATATGATTTGGTGCGGATTGATGGGTACCTGTCTGGGGCAGGCAGGCTTAATTGTTGAAAAGCAACAGTGGTTATTCGTGTAAAGACCTGTTTTTCAGCACAAAAATATACTTAATTAAATGTGATGTTAACGCCAAGTGTTATTTGTCTTCAATTATTTTTTCTATCATAGAAATGAGTCTATCTACAGGCTCAAAATACGGAAAAACTTTATCCTTATTGAAATCAAACAAATCATCATAATCACCTTTTTGTCTCCATGTAAACAACTGAGAATACATTTTACCATATTCCTTGTCTATCTTACCTGTCTTGATGAAGTATTCTGAAAAATTTGATTTTGCTCCGTTATGAGTAGAAGGTTTTAAATCAGAATCAAGTAACAAAGCCATAACTGCATAGTAAGCAGAATAATAGAGACGATTTATGGTTGAATTCCATTTCTCTCTGTCGGCTAAAATCTGAGCATCTTCGTAAGTGTCTTTAGCTCTTGCAATTCTATATTTTATCAAATCATCTTTCGTGCCTGTCATTTCAGTTTGACTCCTTCTCTTTTAATGTTCTCAAATAAAGGAGTGATTGAGTAATTTGAATTCCAATCATTTTTAGAATAAATCAAGGGAGAAATAATCTCTCCTGTTTCCAGCTCTAATTCATAAAATTTATCCATGAATTTTGTTTCAAAGTCAAATGGAACATTGGGCCTATTTAGCAAAATAAGCAAATCCCAGTCTGAAAGTCTTTTTGCGTTTCCTCTGGCTTGCGAGCCATACAAATAAACTTCAGAATCAGGAGCTGTTTTGTCAACGACCTGAATAATCATCTGTAATATTTGGTCTTTTTTACTCATAAAGCAAATATAGTGATTTTGAATGAATCGTTTGGCTTTGGGCTTTACAAGTGAAGCATTATTCGGGGCTTCACCGGGAATCGGGCAGGCACTCATTTTTTCAACAGGGCAGATAAGACATCAGGGAAACAGGTTTTCGAATGACCAAAAAAAATCCTTCCCGCTAAACGGAAAGGACTTTTTTTTAAGCTCTGTCATTTTTGTATGCTTCGTATTCGAAAGCAATTAAATCTTTTGCCAGCAATTCCAATGCACCCGGGAAGTAAATATTTTCCAGATGGTCTTTAAAGGCATCCCATACAGGAGTAGTTTCGTTCAGTTCTCTTTTTGTGGATTTTTTCAACTGATAAGTTTTCATGATAATAAAATTTTAAAATGATGTGATTCTTCTACAGCCTGGCATCAGAGGAATAAGCAAGGAGGAACTGGAATACCGTTAAGTCCGGCAACTGCCGGATAGGCTATGCCGGGAAAATCCTTGCTTATTCCGGGTCAGACTGTTTCTTTGCACAGCCTTTTGAAATTTATCATGAGGACTTACGAAAATCCGCAAAAGAACGAAAGTACCCTGGGGTGCCAGAGCCTTGAAAATATTCACCGGGGGGTTGGGATTATTGGATACCGGAAACAAAAATGGAAGGTCAAAAAAAACCAACGACGGAAGGGTTCAGGGAATGAAGAAAAACTGACGCTCAGGCCAGCATAAGGGAGAGTTGATTGTCAGCATGGATCATCCAGAGTTTGTTTAATGATGATAACCGCAGCAGGTAATGAATTTGCGGGGAAGTCAGTTCATTCAGGTCGAAGTACCTGTTTATGGTTGGAAACTTAGCTGCAAGCAATTGGAGTAGCAATCGTTTTGGTTCAAATTCCAGTGAAGGACCGGAACCGATGCAC
>DATFJO010000377.1:0-9369 GCA_035269145.1 Tangfeifania sp.
GTTACCACTTACGGCGGAACTTTTGCATTTCTGAAAAACTGGTTACCACGTTACAACATCGATGTAACTTTTGTTGATATTACCAATCTTGAACAGGTGAAAAATGCGATGCAACCCAACACCAAAGTAATTTATACCGAAAGTGTAACCAATCCGCTGCTTCAGGTTTCGAACACACCCGAGCTAAAAAAAATTGCTCAAAATTACGGAGCAAAATTGATGGTCGACAACACATTTACCCCAATGATTATGACTCCGGCATTGCAGGGAGCCGATGTGGTTGTTTACAGCATGACTAAATTCATTAATGGAAAAAACGACTGCGTGGCCGGCGCCATTTGCGGTTCGAATGAGTTTATCAACCAATTGTCGAATGTAAACGAAGGTACTGCAATGCTCCTCGGGCCGGTGCTCGACCCGCTGCGTTCTTCAAGTATTCTGAAAAACCTTCACACGCTTCACCTCAGAATGAAACAACACAGCAAAAATGCAATGTTCCTGGCAACAGAATTCGAAAAAATGGGATTAAAAGTAAATTATCCAGGGTTAAAAAATCATCCTCAGCATAATTTGCACCAACAACTCATGAATACCGCTTATGGCTTTGGAGGCATGCTGGCACTCGATTTTGAAACCGAAAAAAATGCCAACCGTTTTATGAAAAACATGCAGGATGCAGGAGTTGGTTACCTGGCAGTAAGCCTTGGTTATTTTAAAACGCTTTTTAGTTGCTCTGGACACAGCACTTCTTCCGAAATTCCTCCTGAAGTGCAAAAACAGATGGGACTTTCCGACGGGCTGGTTCGTTTTTCCGTAGGGCTCAACAACGATGTGGAAAGCACCCTCCTGCAAATAAAAAGTATAGTTAACCAGATAGAGAAATCTTAAAAAATCGCTGAAAGCCAAAAATTATTTTCTGGTTTTTGAATTTAACTATATTTGCTTTTTTGAAAAAAATTAAAATCAATAATAATGATGAAAACAAAATTAATGACCGGAGTACTTGCGTTGGTATTCCTTGTTTCGAATGTTGAAATTTCAAATGGCTGCACCAATTTCCTGGTAACTGCGGGTGCATCAGTCGATGGTTCAACAATGATTACTTATGCAGCCGATTCACATACTTTGTACGGAGAACTTTACTACCAACCCGCAATGGATTATCCCGAAGGTGCCATGCGTGATATTTATGAGTGGGACACCGGAAAATACCTGGGACAGATTTCACAGCCGCGCCACACATACAGCGTTGTTGGTAATATGAACGAATTTCAACTGGCAATTAGTGAAACTACATTTGGCGGACGAAGTGAGTTATCAAGCCAGGAAGGTGCAATTATGGATTACGGAAGTTTGATTTATGTAACGCTTCAGCGTGCAAAAACAGCTCGTGAAGCCATTGAGGTGATGACAAACCTGGTTGAAAAATATGGATATTACAGCTCCGGCGAATCGTTTTCAATTGCCGACCCTGAAGAAGTTTGGCTAATGGAACTTATTGGAAAAGGGGAAGGCGAAAAAGGTGCAGTCTGGGTGGCACTGAAAGTTCCGGATGGGTACATCAGCGGACACGCCAACCAGGCAAGAATAACCACTTTTCCAAAAAATGATCTTGAAAATTGCCGGTATTCCAACGATGTAATCTCTTTTGCACGTGAAAAAGGGTGGTACGAAGGCTCTGACGATGATTTCAGTTTTTCAGATGTTTATGCACCGGTGGACTTTGGCGGCGCCCGTTTTTGTGAAGCACGCGTTTGGGCTGGGTTCAACAAAGTAGCCGAAGGCATGGAAAAATATACAGATTATGCCAGGGGAATTATCGAACATGCCGGACCAAACGACTTTGCATCGAACAGAATGCCTTTATGGATTAAGGCAGATAAAAAACTTTCCGTGCAGGATGTGATGGGAATGATGCGCGACCATTTTGAAGGAACTGAACTGGACATGACAAAAGACGTTGGCGCCGGACCGTCAGGCCTGCCATATCGCTGGAGAGGTTTAACCTGGGAGGTCGATTCAGTAACCTATTGCAACGAAAGAGCGATCTCGACACAACAAACCGGATTTTCTTTTGTCACTCAGAGCCGTAACTGGCTGCCCGACCCAATTGGCGGAATTCTGTGGTTTGGAGTTGACGATACTTACAGCACCTGCTATGCACCAATGTACTGCGGAATTACTGAGATTCCCGAGTGTTTTGCAGTTGGAAACGGCGATATGCTTACCTACAGCGAAACTTCAGCATTCTGGACTTTCAACTTTGTGACCAATTTTGCCTACCTGCGTTACAATTACATGATTGAAGATATCCAGAAAGTTCAGCAGGCCCTGGAAGACAAATTTGTGAAATATGTTCCCGCCATCGACAAGGCAGCAACTGCACTTTACAACGAAGACGGCGAAGAAGCTGCCCGCAATTTCATTACAGAATATTCTGTAAACGAAGCCAACGGAATGACTGCACTGTGGAAAGAACTGGGACAATACCTGGTGGTTAAATACATAGATGGCAACATTAAAAAAGAAAAAGACGGTGAATTTGCACGTACCGAATTCGGATTGCCGCCAAGCCCGCTGCAACCCGGATATTCCGACTGGTGGTACAGAATTATTGTAGAACAAACCGGCGATCATTTTAAAGTTTTGGGCGATTCGCATTAATAACCAGGCAATCAATAAATTAATTGCCTGGTTAAAAATGGCTTCATGATTTGTTTGCCTTGTAAAAAAAAGTGTTATTTTTGCACCGCTTTTAGCAATCTCTTATTCGTCAGGTGCCGAATTACATTGCCAACATTAAAAATATTTCAGAAATGGATTTAATAAAAGTTGTAGAAAACGAATTTGCAGTAGAAACAAAACACCCGGAATTTGGTGCCGGTGACACTGTTACTGTGAGTTACAAAATTAAAGAGGGGAACAAAGAAAGGGTTCAGAATTTTCGTGGTGTGGTTATCCAGATTCGCGGAAGGGGAAACAACAAAACTTTCACTGTTCGTAAAATGTCGGGAAGTGTTGGTGTGGAACGTATTTTTCCGCTCAGTTCACCATTTATCGACGAGATTCAGATTAATAAAAGAGGAAAAGTCCGTCGTAAAAGACTGTTCTACCTGCGTGGCTTAACCGGCAAAAAAGCCAGAATCAAAGAAAAAAGATTCTAAAAGAATCTACAGAATACATCAAAAGGTCTTCGAAAGAAGGCCTTTTTTTGTGGCTGAAAGTTGCTGTTTCATTGCCAAAGAAAATATTTTAACGATATTTAAAACCATAAAACAAATTTCAACTACTGGCATAAATGATTTCACTCGATAAAGACCTGCAAAAACCGAAGTACAACCTTGAGGACTTTGGAAAAATTACAAATAGAATATTGGGTTATTTACCCAATGTTTTAAGTGGTTACCATGACAAAAACGGTTATCGCATATATTCTTCTGAAATTGCCGGTACAAAAAAATACATTCGTCCTGTAAACAGGTCATTATTTATTGACGACAATTCAAAATTCTCCAATTATTTTGAGGAATTAAAAACAGTTTTTCAGAAAATAAAATCTGGAAAATCCATTTCAGAATCGGAAAACAATTTAATAAACAGTGCAGTTTATACTATGCAGCAATCAGTTGGGGCAGGTCTGGATTTGCTGGTTAATCCCAACAGCGCAAGAAAACACGTAGGAAACAGATTTGAAGAACTCATCAGAGCAATTTTTACAGAAATTGGTATAGCAAATAAAAGTCTGGTGTTGCAAATTCCTTACGAAACCGATGAAGGAGTAAAAACTTATAAATGCGAAAATGATTTGATACTTTCACCTTATAACGAAGTGAAATCAGATTCTTCATCAATTGATTCCCATGAAATTGTTGTTTCGATTAAAACCACATCGAAAGACAGAATGGGAAAAATGTTTATTGATAAAATTCTGCTGGAACGCTTTGTTGATCATCCACAAAAAGTAATTGGTATTTTCCTGAATGATGTGCAACGAAAAGATTCGAACAATATTAGTTTCACACTGGTTTCCGGCTTATTTATGGTATATACAAAATTTCTTACAAAATTGGATGGCATCTATTATCTCGATCCACCTCCTAATGCCGGCAAGAAACCGTATTCAAATTATATGAAACCTTTCTCAAAACTGATAACACACGATATAAAACAGCTATTATCCACGTAGACTTTTACGTCTTCTAATTGCATCTATTTCATCTTTTCCTCCCCGAATTCGTTCAATATGATTTGTGTCAGAAACCCGTTCTCTTATAATTTCACAATACTCTTTTTGCAATTCGCAGCCCAGCCAGTTTCTCTGATAAGCTTCAGCAACTGCGTATGTAGTGCCAGAACCACCAAAAGGATCCAATATTAAACTGTTGGGATTAGAAGACGACAAAATTATTTTACGTAATAACTCTATAGGTTTTTGTGTTTTGTGAGGATATTTCTCCCATGCACTATTGGAAATTGTAGGAATCTCAAAAACATCTTTAGGTTTTGCACCGAGTGGATTGGGCTCCCAAATGTATTCTTTCTTTTTTCCATTTGAATATTGCGATGTTTCGGCCTGAGTGCGTTGCGGGTATTTCAGTGTATGGCTATTATATGGAATCCGGGCTTCATCAATATTAAAAATAAAGTCTTTCGATTTTCTGAAATGTAAAATGCTTTCATGCGATCGCCCCCAGTCATTTCCGAGATTTGCTTTATTTCTGTAAAACCAAATTAACCATTTGCAACCTTTAAAAAGATGGGATGCTGACCATTTAATATCAGCCAATATTTCCGAAAATCCGCAAATGTAAAGCGAACCCGTTTTTTTCAAAACGCGCTGAGCTTCCGTTATCCACTGCATACTCCATTCAACATAAGCTTTTTGCGATGCAAAAGTATCCCATTCAGCTTTATGAATATTGTATGGCGGATCGGCAAAAATTAAATCTACTGAATTTGAATCGAGTTGTTTTAAAAATTTTATGGCATCCTCATTATACAATTTTCCGAAATCAGTAGAAAAATAGCTGTCAAAATTTTTATCTTTCGAGCGTGTTCGGTAAGAAATTTCAAGCTGAAGTTCTTCTACAAAATTATCAACTTGTTCCTGAGAATAAACCCTGTAATTATTTATTGGATGCCTGGAACTGTTAAATTTTCCGCCTCTGTCCCAACGACGGAGTGTTTCAGGGCTTACATTCAATATCTCCGCAGCTTCACTAATGGTCAAATATTTATCCATATCCTTAAACAACTTTACACATGATTACACATCAAATATAATCAAAAAGTTTGTAATATTCTTTATTGGCTCCTTACGAATAATCCATCAATTTTGTACATTTATGCTTTTCCAAAAATTTACGATTATGAAATATTTATCACTTTTTGTTTTACTGATTGCATTTATAATGACCGAAACCAATGCACAGGGTACCCGCTTATTACGTGAACCAACGGTTTCATCAGAAAGCATAGTATTTGTTCATGCCAACGACCTCTGGAAAGTGAGCCGCCAGGGTGGAGATGCCATCCGGCTGACTTCAGATGAAGGACAGGAATCGTTGCCTCATTTTTCGCCTGACGAAAACTGGATTGCATTTACGGCCCAGTACGAAGGAAATACCGATGTTTATATTATTCCGGCAGAAGGAGGTTCTCCCAAACGGCTAACCTGGCACCCCGACGGTGATTATGTGCAGGGCTGGACACCCCGCGGAGAGATTGTTTTTCGTTCCTCGCGCGAAAGTCATCCTACCCAGACAAACAAACTTTACATGGTTTCGATGAATGGCGGATTACCGGAAGCCCTTGAATTGCCGCGTGCAGCATTTGGCGAAGTTTCGCCCGACGGAAAATACATTGCTTACATCCCCATCACTTTCTGGGACCCTGAATGGCGAAACTACCGCGGCGGACAGGCCATGCCTATCTGGATTGTCGACCGGGAAACCAAGGAACTGATTCGCACCCCGCAGCCCGATAATGAGCGCCACCTCGATCCGGTATGGTACGGCGATGAAGTTTTTTATTTATCAGAAAGAGATTACGCCGGCAACATCTGGTCGTTCAATCCTGAAACAAAAGAAGAAAAACAACATACCATGCATGCCCAGTTCGATGTTAAAAGTCTGGATGCCTGCAAAGATGCCATTGTTTACGAACAAGGAGGATACCTTCACCTGTTGTATCCTGAAACCGGAGATACAAAACAATTGGTGGTAAATGTAAAAGGCGATATGAATTTCGCCAGGCCCCGCTGGGAAAATATATCGGGCGGAAACCTCAGCAATCCAAATCTTTCCACCACCGGTCAGCGGGCAATTTTCGAGTACCGCGGCGAAATTTTTACAGTTCCCAAAAAAGAAGGTTCCTGGAGAAACCTGACCAATACACCCGGCACTGCCGACCGTTACCCGGTGTGGTCGCCAAAAGGAGATAAAGTGGCCTGGTTTTCAGACGCCAGCGGAGAATATAAACTGATTGTTGCCGATCAGTTCGGCGAAAATCAAAAAAATTATGCGCTGGAAAATCCAACTTTCTACTTTAAACCCGACTGGTCGCCCGACGGACAGAAAATTGTTTATACCGACACCGATTACAACATCTGGTTTATCGACCTTGAATCCGGAGAAATAAAAAAAGTGGACACCGATATGTTTGCGCACCCAAACCGCTCAATGAACCCGGTTTGGTCGCCCGACAGCAAATGGATTGCTTATGCACGCCAGCTAAAGAACAGCTACAAAGCTGCTTTTGCCTACAACATTGAAACCGGGGGAAAAATTCAGTTAACAGACGGAATGGCCGATGTCATTACGCCGGTCTGGGATGAAAACGGAAAATACCTTTACTTTCTGGCAAGCACCGATTATGGCCTGAACAGCGGCTGGCTCGACATGAGCTCTTACGATCCCGATGTTACCCGCAGTCTTTATTGTATGATTCTTTCGAAAGACGAGCCTTCTCCCCTTCTTCCTGAAAGTGATGATGAAGAGATTGAAAAAGAAGCAGAGGAAGAAGATATCGAAGAAAAGAAAAAAGATGAGGAGGATTCTGAAAGTGAAGAAAAAGACAAAGAGGAAGAACTGACTGTAATTATCGATAAAGAAGGTCTTGCGGAAAGAACAATTGCACTAAACATGCCCAACCGGAATTATACCGGATTAATTGCCGGGCCAGAAAAATCGGTTTTTGTTGGTGAAAATATTCCGAATGAACAAGGAATAAAATTGCACAAATTTGACTTCAAAGAAAACAAAGCCGAAGATTTCCTGGATGGAATCCGGGCCGCAGTAACTTCCGCCGATCGCAAAAGCATGCTTTACCAGAAAGGCGGTTCATGGAACATTTCAGGCACAGAGAATAAACCACAAAACGGCAAAGATCAGATAAATACCAGCCTGAAGATTAAAGTGGATCCGCTGGCGGAATATGAGCAAATTTTCAGGGAAGCCTGGCGTTACATGCGTGATTTTCTTTATGTCGACAATGTTCACGGTGCGCCATGGAATGCAATTTACGAGTGGTATTCACCCTGGATCAAACATGTGCGCCACCGTACAGATTTGAATTATGTTGTCGACATTTTAAGCGGCGAAGTTTCAGTAGGACACTCCTACGTGTCGGGAGGCGACATGCCCGACATCGATCGCGTGCCGGTTGGATTACTTGGCTGCGATTTTGAAGTAGAAAACGGATTCTACAAAATTGCCAGAATTTATACCGGCGAAAGCTGGAATCCCGGACTGGAAGCACCACTCGCCCACCCCGGACTTGCTATAAATGAAGGCGATTACCTGCTGGCCGTAAACGGTGAAGAGCTGCGTGTTCCTGAAAACCCCTACCAGTTGTTTGAACAAACCTCCGGACGAAACACAAGGCTGACAATTGGTTCCACGCCATCGCCTGAAGACTCACGGGAAGTTACAATAAAACCAACACCCAGCGAACGCGGGCTAAGAAGTATGGCCTGGGTGGAAGGCAATCGCCGGAAAGTGGAAGAAATGTCGGATGGAAAACTGGCATACGTTTATTTACCCAACACCAGCGGAGGGGGATTCAACTACTTTAACCGCTACTATTTTGCGCAGCAGGACAAAAAAGGGGTTGTTCTCGACGAGCGAAACAACGGCGGAGGCTCGGCAGCCGATTACATGATTGATGTAATGACCCGCACTTTGCTGGGGTACTTCAACAGCAAAGCCGGCGATAATATTCCCTGGACTACCCCAATGGCAGGAATCTGGGGACCGAAAGTAATGATCATCAACGAACGCGCCGGCTCAGGCGGCGACTTGCTGCCTTATATGTTCCGGGCAAAAAATATTGGTCCGCTGGTGGGGACCCGCACCTGGGGCGGATTGGTTGGAACCTGGGACACTCCGCCGTTTATAGATGGAGGCCGCATGGTGGCACCCCGCGGAGGATTTTTTGACGTAGATGGCAACTGGGCCGTTGAAGGTGAAGGAGTTGCTCCTGACATTGAAGTAATTCAACACCCGAAACTGGTTTTGGAAGGCAAAGATCCGCAACTGGAAAAAGCAGTGGAAGTAGCACTTGAAATGCTCGAAGAAAGCGAATTTGAACGCAAACCAGAACCTCCCGCACCGGTAAAATGGAAAAGACCAAAAGGATTTGAAGTGAAATAATAAAAATAATTGCTATATTTTGGCAACTAAAAATCGCTAATCTATGGACTTTCCGTTATTCCATCTCGACTTTATGGGCAACCGGATGCTGGTAGCAATTATTGCCATCATCCATGTAATTATAAATCATGCCCTTGCAGTAGGTTTTATACCACTTGTAACTTTTCTCGAATTCAGAGGCTACCAAATAAAAAAATACAATCCAGAAAAAGGAAGAGTCTGGGATGAAAATACACGGAAATTACTTTTTTTTGCATTCATTATTACCACATCGCTGGGAGCCCTTACAGGTGTGGGCATCTGGTTTGCCACTTCACTTGCAAATCCCGCATCAATAGGCAGCCTCATCCGGGTATTTTATTTTGCATGGCTCAGTGAGTGGGTGGTTTTTGTGCTTGAAGTCATTTTTATAATGATTTATTACCTGACCTGGAAAAGTTCCAATAAATCGGTACGCAATAAAAAACGGCACATAATTTTTGGGGCATGGCTCAGCTTTTTTTCTTTTCTCACTATGGCCATTATTGTTGGAATACTGGGATTTATGATGGACCCGGGTAGCTGGGAAGAAAGAAAAACATTGCTCAGCGGATTTGTCAATCCACTCTATTTTCCGCAACTCATTTTCCGTGCACCGGTTGCCATGATGATGGCCGGATGTGTGGCCCTGCTGGCTACGATGTTTTTCCTGCAAAAAGAAAACCAGTGGCGCCCCGGA
>DATFJO010000378.1:0-2211 GCA_035269145.1 Tangfeifania sp.
TGCCTAACCGTACCACTCCCGTTTCCTGCCCTGCAAGTTATTCAAGGTATCGATGGTAATGTTCACATCATTCACAATCTGGAAGTCGAACATGCCTACACAAATGAAATCGGCGCCGTTTTGGAAGGCCCAGTTGAAACCGTCTTCGGCTTTAATTGCCCCGGCAGCCAGCACCTTGAATCCCATTACCGGAACTTTCGCCCGCTCAACAAATGCAGTGGTTTTATCGGGAAACAGGCAGAAACAATTGTCATGAAATTTATTGTGGTCGAGATAACGTTTTCCATCCACCTCAAAAGGCACACGGTTTTCACGCGGGTGTGCCGACCAGTATTTATCGTGATGCATGGTTTTCATGTAATAATCAGGAATGATTCCCTGTTCCTCGCAGGCAATGAGCGCATCCACCGTATGCGAAGCCAGTCCGGCGGTGTAGCCTTGTGAACGAATCCGGTCCATCATTTTTTCAATCACATCCATTTTATTGTCGCGCACCAGCCAGTCGCACCAGTTTCCCTGAATTTGGATCACATCCATTCCCGAGTCGATGGCTTTATCGATGTTCACGAAATAGTCGTTATTCTCCATATCCGGATGCACCTGGCAAATCACCTTGATGTTGCTGCCCGTCAATTTCCGGTATTTCACCATGGTTTCAATGGTCGGGAATCCGATGTTAATGGAGTCGATTCCGGCTTTTTCTGCCAGCATCAGGGTTTCAAAAATCTTTTTCTCAGTATTGTAAGCGCGAAAAAGTGAAGGCACATAAATCAGGTCGCGCGAGTGCGCCCAGCCGCCAATGAGGTTACCGCCCAAAACGAGCCGACTGAATTCCATGTCGCCAATTTTACCTTTTGGCAACTCACCTTTCAATTCTGAAATGTCTGCCCCGCCCACCTGGATGGTTGCTCCGGAAAGGGTGTCGACACCGTATTTTTCATTGCTGCTGATGGCACCCCAGCCTAAAACGCCAAGTGCCGGCAGTGTTGCCAGATTTTTCAGGGCTTCACGTCTGGATGAAACGACTTTATTTTCATTAGGAATCTGCTCCTGTTCCGTTTTCTTTTTAGGAAGAAAATAAGGCAGCGCATAAATTCCGTAGCCTTTTTCTTTCAGAAAGAAAAGGGTAATTAATGCCAGTGCCTCAATTAAATTTTTGTTTACAATAAAAATATTGCCTTCTGCGGCACCCATATTCAACCCGCCCAGAGGAGGATATGCAAAGTAATAAAGCAGTAAAAGTACCACTCCTGAAATGGCAGAAATACGAATGGCAATGCCAAGAAACAGTGCCAGCCCAATTAAAATCAGGGCAGCTATATTTACCGGATCGATTATGCTCATCAATGTTTCAGAGGAAGCCATCCAATGATAAAAACCTGCAAACGGCCCGGTGGCATTTGCCAGGTAGCCGGCCGCCGACCAGTTTTCAACCCACAATTTTGAAAGTCCTTCGTATAAAAAATGCCAGCCAATGGCCACTCTGAAAACGGTGATGATGAGTTTTTTCCAGTTTTGGTTATTCATGGTTTTTTCAATTAGAAGTTGTTTCCCTCCCCAAAGATAATTTTTTTCATCAATCCCCTTTTATTACTTCCAGCCAGTTATTGATAAACTGCCGGGCCTCATCGCTGAGTTCACTTAATTCGTCAAAAGAAACAATCCCATCGGCCACCTGTCCTGAAATAATCATCAGGTATTTTGAACCCGATATGTTATCGTATCTGCGGGCCAGATGTTTATCGTGTGAAATCAATTTATTGTACATGGAAATGTACGCTTTTTGATTATCTAACTTTCCCGATTTCCATTTTTCAATAACAGAATCAACTTTTTCAAGGCCTTTTTGGTACTCCCGCTGCAGACCTTTTTCAATAATCTGCCGGGCAATTTTTTTCTGCGATTTTGGTAATTCGTATGGCATTATTCTAAAGATTTTGGCATTTCATTAAGATAGTCAAGATAATTGGACCTTGAATGCAGAACATCCAAAAATCTGTTCAAATCTTCCCGATATTCAATCCAGTAATCTTCGTGCAGTTTTTTTGTAACGAGATTATAAAGCCGGTTGGTTGTGACCGCCAGTTTCGAATCGAAAACTGTCCAACATGTGCCTAATTCATCGGCATAATTCTCAAATACTTTATCCAGTAAATTCCTCAGTAAATCAGCTTCTCTGTTTTTGTTTTTTGTCACTTTTACGAAATGATT
>DATFJO010000379.1:0-8751 GCA_035269145.1 Tangfeifania sp.
TGTTACAGCCGCAAAAACAACGAAACAAAAATTTTCGCCACGAACATTACGACCAATACTACAACGGCGTAAAAATTGACGGGGCAGGCTATAATTTGCATTTTGAGGAAGGCAGGATATACCTTGCCCACGGTAATTTCGTCAAAATTGAAGGGCTAAACACCAGCCCCCCGCTGCCGCACGATTGCATCGTGTGGTTTAATTAAATAACAAATTCAATACAAATAAATTAACCGGGCACATCAACAGCCCGCAATCAATAAATTTTAAATTTTAAACTCATGACTTTAACCATGAATTTCTCACAACTGACCAACGCAGAATTGCTGTCGTTTGGGCAGGACCTCGACTCCATTCTCTCACCGCGGAGCTAGATTATCGCTCCTGTTTACAACCTGTTTCAGAATGCGTTGTCGCGTTATGATGAAATTGCAGTAAGCGCCATCAAAAAACAGGTGGCCCAACAACAAGGCTTCTCGGAAATGAGAACCTTTTTTTATTTCACTGCAATCGTCTCAATTTCAACCAAAACACCCAGCGGCAATTCTTTTACCGCAAAAGCTGCACGTGCCGGCGGATCTTTTTCGTAAAACTCTCCGTACACTTCGTTCATGGCTTTAAAATTGGCCATGTCGCTGAGCAGGCAGGTCGATTTTACCACGTTTGAATAGCTGTATCCGGCAACTTCCAGAATAGCGCCGATGTTTTTCATCACCTGGCGGGTTTGCTCCTTAATTCCGCCTTCCACAACCTTCATGGTTTCGGGGTCGAGTGGCACCTGGCCCGAAATGTACAACGTGTTGTTTACTTCCACAGCCTGGCTATAAGGGCCAATTGCCTGCGGGGCTTTAGGTGCAAAAATTACTTTCTTCATAATTACAGGTTTTAGAAATTATCGTAATGACTTTGGCGTTTCTGAATTTTCAGATCCTGAAGAAGCGAAGACCTGGCATTGATGGTAAAACTGTAACTTTTCCGTGGTCCAAAGGGAACAAAATTGAACGCCATTTGCCAGCAGTGCAAATCGCGGTTAACATTAAATGTGGTAAATGAAAACTCGCGGGCCATAATATCATAGTTGGTATTTGCGCTGATGCGCCATTTATCGGTGAGGTTTACGTTTCCGCGAAAACCGAGGGTTTGCGTAATTCTTCCCTCTTCACCCGGTCTTCTCGGCCCTGAATAGTTAAAACTGTAATCAAAGCCGAAATCCCACGGAATATTAAAATCGATGTAATCTTCGTATTCTCCCGGCAAAATATTTTCACCTTCAATCAATTCCTCATTGCGTTCGGATTCCTTTTCCCCTTTCTTCGAACGGAAATTCATGCCAAACGAAAGATTTGCCCGTGTTAACCGGCCCAGTTTTGCCAGTCCGGTTCTTTCATTCCATACATATTTATGAATTTTGGTTCCATTCTCATTTATCATGTATGGGTCCAGTACTCCTCCCATATTCACGCTAACACCGGCAATGGTAGTGCGCGCCCTGATACTTACCGGTGCCAGGTTCAGCGAGTCGGCAATCAGGTTATAAGAAGTATTAAAACTCAGGTTATCGATAATTTTTACTTTTTTGAAATTCTGTTCATCATCGGTTTTTGTGGTGTCGGCAGTTTCCAAAACTTTCATTTCAAGGTTATTGTTTACCGACAATGAAACCGCCCCTGAAGCCCCGCGTCCGGGCGAACCGCCGTAAATCCCGCCGCGGTTCACATCGTAATATTGTACCCTGCCGGTTGAATCCACCTGTATCTCTTCCCAATAGCCAAACCGTTCTTTGCCAAAATCGGGACGGTAACTAAAACTAAACGACGGGGTAATTTTATGCCTGATTCCCTTTATCTTCGAATTGGGATTCAACGGCAAAAACATTCCGTAAATATTGGTAGAGGCGCCTACGCTGTATGAATAATCGTAAACCCGGTTCAGTCCGGTAATCGTATCGACACTCACGGTGTTTGGAATTCCCGAGGGATTGTTGTGCCCTCCGTCAGGATCGTAACTGTAATCGTATTTTTTAAAGTACCATTTTTCGTTGTAGCTGAAACCCGGGCTAAAATTGATGTGGTTAAACAAATTAAAACTCGGCAGCGAAATCGGAATATTGTGTTTTATCCCGTTTTTCCAGTCTTTACTAAACGACTGTTCGAGCAATTCGGCCTGTTTTACTCCTGTAATCGAATTCCGCAAATTTCCGCTGTAATTGATCCCGAATTTTTCCCACCATTTCAGTGAACCACTGCGGGTTTTTCGGCGCAGCGGATAAAATTTTCCCATGCTGAATGTTACTTCAGGCAGCGACAAAGAAATGGTAGAGTCGGCCGAATTCTGAGAGTGCCGCAGGTTTGCAGACATATTGAATGGTGTATTCTCAAATTTCTTGGTGAATGAAATACTCGAAGATTTCCGGTTGCTAAGGTATTCCTGCGCCGATAAAGCATTTAGTTTTTCACGTCCGGCTGAAGTAAAATTCACATTGGCCGAAAATGTTTGGTTGGGATTTGCCTTGCTGTCCTGGCTGTGGCTCCACCTTACTGCCAAACTGGGTGAGCGGGTATAGGTGTCGAGCCCCCGCTGACCGAGCTTATTAACTCCGTATTGTAAATCGAGACTGCCGTTAAACCTGTAGCGTCTCCGGTAATTGGTGTGCAGTTTGCTGTTCCACGAACCTTTGGAATAAATATCTCCCTGCACGGCCAGATCGAAATATTCGCTGGCGGCCCAGTAGTATCCACCTTCACGAAGAAAGAACCCCCGGTTTTGCTCCTCGCCGTAGGTGGGCACCAATATTCCGGATGAATAAGTCGGCGTATTGGGGAAGTATCCAAACGGCAAAATTGGGAAATATATGGGAAAATCTTCCAAAACCATGTAGGCAGGGCCGGTAATAATTTTATTGTTCGAAATTACTTTTGCCTTTGTAAGGTGCAGGTAAAAGTGCGGATGGTCGGCATCGCAGGTGGTATATTTTCCGTCTTTCAGAATAAATGCCTCTTTCGATATTTTTTTGGTGCGCTTACTGTGCACATAACCTTCGCCCTGCTCCGTAACTACTTCAGTAATAATTCCTTTTTCAGTATCAAAGTTATAACGCAATGTTTTCGATTCAAACTCCTGGGTGCCGTCATTAAAAATGGGTTTTTGAATCAAAGTACCTGTGGAGTCTTCGATTCCTTCGGCATAAACCTCCCTGGTTTCTAAGTCGAGCTCAATAAAATAGGCAGTAAGTTCAATTTGCTGATAATTAACTTTGGCATTGTTGTACAGAAATACTTTCTGCCCGTCGAATGAAACAATAATAGAATCTTCTGCATTGTAGTCGATTGGAGCATCGATGGCAGGAGCCACAATTGAATCGGCGGTGGTGGTATCGGCAGCAGTTGTCTGCACTGTATCCTGCAAAAGGATGTTTCGTGAATTTATCCGGCTATTTAAAGTATCTGCTGAAGATACGTCGGTTCTTTCGAGCGTTTTTTCTGTTTCCTGGCTGTAAGCAAACAAAGAAAAAAAGAAAAAGAGGTATGTTATAAATATTTTGTACAAAATGTTTTCTGAATTTTACGCAACAACTGATGGCTTTGACGTGCAAAAATAAAAATTAGACCTATACTTAAACGCTAATAAATGCAAAATAATTTTAATATTTCTATTTTTGCTCAAAACACGTAATAATGAAGCCCATAAAAATATACACAATCATTTTTCTGTTCGTAACCGCACTGGCAATGTGTATTTCAGGTCAAAGTGCCGGTGAAGAGCAAATCAGCAATCCTGAAATTGGCATTGTTGTAATTGACCCGGGACATGGCGGCAGGGATTTGGGAGCTGTTTCAGGCAGCGCAATGGAAAAAGACATTGTACTGGACATTGCCCTGAAACTGGGCAGTTACATTTCAAAAGCCTTTCCTGAAATAAAAGTAATTTACACCCGCGAAACCGACATTTTTGTTCCGCTCTACAAAAGAGCCGAAATTGCCAACATTAACAACGCCGACCTTTTTATCAGCATTCATGTAAATACCGTTCCGCAGCCTTATGTGCAAGGTGCTGAGACCTTTATTTTAGGACAGCCCAATACCAAAGACAACCTTGAGGTGGCCCGAAAGGAGAATGAAGTAATTTTGCTGGAAGATGACTATACAGCTACTTATGAAGATTTCGATAACGCTTCACCGGAAACCGCCATCGTGTTTGATCCCAGGCGGGATGAACACCTCGAACAAAGCGCGCTTCTGGCATCGGCCATTCAGCAGCAGTTTCGCGAACACGCAAAACTAACTGACCGCAGTGTAAAAAAGGCCGGATTTCTGGTTTTAAGGCAAACCGCCATGCCGGGTGTTTTAGTAGAAGCCGGGTTTTTAAGCAATCCCAACGAACGCATTTACCTGATGAGCAAGGCCGGACGCGATTACCTGGCACACTCCGTTTTTCTGGCATTCAGGAATTACAAAAACAAAATAGAAGAAGAAAATGTAAATCGTTTTTTAGGAACCGAACCTCAGAAAAAAGGAATCTGGTTTTCAGTACAGGTGGCTGCGCTTTCGGCACAGAAAGAAATAACACCGGAGAATTTTAATGGCGAAACAAATTTATTTGAACAGAACAGCCAGAAGTTACACCGTTATTTTTCGGGAATGTATAGCAGCCTTGAAAAAGCACAGGAAGAAAAAGCCCGTTTACAGGCAAAATTCAACGGGGCATTTATTGTAGCTTTTGAAGATGGAAAATTAATTTCTGTTAAAAAAGCATTGAGAAAAATGTAAATACGTTTTGAATTCTCTAATTTTACCTTACTTTAATTACTGAATAAAAACATCAATTATGAAGGTATCGAAATACACACGCCTCGGAGTTCTAATCGTTATATCAATTGTTATTCTGATTTGGGGATTGAGCTACCTGAAAGGAAACGACATATTTTCACAATCGAATGATTATCATGTTGTTTACGAGCGGATAGACGGACTTTCTGAATCGAATGAAGTAACACTCAGCGGATACAAAATCGGGACAGTGAAAAACATCCACCTGATACCCGGCAATACCGCCCGGCTGATGGTCTCATTCACAGTAAATACCGATATTCAACTGCCGGAAGGTTCTGTGGCACAAATTGTTACCAGCGACTTAATGGGAACCCGCTCCATCAGACTGATTCTTGGCTCAGAGAATGAATATTACCAGCCGGGAGACACCATTCCCGGGTCAATTGAAAGCGACCTGAAAGAACAGGTCAGCATGCAGGTACTGCCTATAAAAAATAAAGCGGAACAACTTCTCGGAACAATTGACTCAGCCATTACCGTATTAACAGTTATCTTTAACGAAGATGCCCGCGAAAACCTGTCGGAAAGTTTTGAAAACATTAACCGCACCATCACCAATCTCGAAAATACAACTTCGAGCCTGGATGATATCGTTTCTTCAAAAAAAGGAAATATCGGAAATATCATTACGAACCTCGACAGTATTACCACCTCTTTCAACCGGAACACTGCCCAATTTGAAAATACCATCCAAAACCTGGCCCGGTTCAGCGATACACTTGCCCAAATTGAGGTTACACCTGTTTTGAATAACATTCTGCTTGCATCCAACAAACTCAATACAGTACTCGAAAACCTCGAAAACAATGAAAGCACTGCCGGGCTGCTGCTAAACGATGATGAACTTTACTACTCGGTTACAGCGCTTTCGAACGATCTGAGCATACTCATAAATGATATACGGGTAAATCCCGAGCGCTACCTGCAGTTCTCGGCTATCGACCTGGGCAAGGATGTTTATATTAACGCAACCGGTGAGGCAACATCCGAAAATATTGTGTTTAAAGTTCACCTGGTATCCAGTGAGAACAGAATACCACTCGATTCGGAAATTTTTGAAGGACTCAGACCGATTGAAGAATACCAGGCCAGCGGAGCATATACTTACCTCGCCGGCGAATCGGGTTCTTATTCCGAAATTGCCGAATTGCATAGTAAAGCTACCCGGAAATTTACGGAGGCAACCATTGTTGCATTTAAAAACGGACGGTTGATAAAATTAGAGAGAGCACTCAAATCACTCGGGAAATAAACAGCGTCTGGTTAATATCGGATATTAATTTTTAATAAACCCGATCACTACCAACCAGATAGCCTTCTATCAATCAAAAAGTTAAGCATAATCAACTATATTTCAAGTTGTTATAAAATTTCAAAAATATCATTTTTTTAACCCGCTCAAATAGAAATCAATATAGTATTTCCGAAAAAATCAAGGCCATTTTGATTTTTTTTTTAACTTTTTTTTAGCAAATTTTGTTTTCGGGAATTAAAAGGGAATTTTTTTGTAGAACCTCAAAAATCCAACCATTGTAAATGAGCAAGGAACATATAACTGCATGGGAGAACTGTTTGAATATTATACGGGATAATGTACCCGGTAGCAGTTTTAAAACATGGTTTGAACCAATTGAACCCGTAAGATTAGAAGAGAGAGTTTTAACAATTCAGGTACCGAGTGCTTTTTTTTATGAGTACCTCGAGGAACAATTTATCGATATCTTGCGAAAGACACTGCGGATGGTGTTGGGTAACGGAGCAAAACTTGAGTACAATGTTGTAATGGGAGGAAATTCTCAGAATAACGATAAACCCTACACCGTAAGCTATCCTACCAATAATAATTCCAAAATTCAGAACCAGCCGCTTACAATTCCGTTAAAAACGGACGAGAGAAAAACCATTAAAAATCCGTTTATAATTCCGGGAATCCAAAAACTGCAAATCGACCCACAACTGAAACCGGACAACACCTTTGAAAATTTTGTGGAAGGCGACTGCAACCGGCTCGCCCGCAGTGCAGGTTATGCAGTATCACGCAACCCGGGAGGAACAGCTTTCAATCCATTAATGATTTACGGAAACTCCGGCCTGGGAAAAACCCACCTGGGGCAGGCAATCGGTATTGAAGTAAAAGAACGCATGCCCGACAAAGTGGTTCTTTACGTAAATGCCAATAAATTTCAGACTCAGTTTACCGAAGCCACACGCAACAACAACCGCAACGATTTTCTGCATTTCTACCAGATGATTGATGTGCTTATACTGGACGATGTGCACGAATTTGCCGGAAAAGAAAAAACACAGGAAACATTTTTCCATATTTTTAACCACCTTCACCAAACCGGCAAACAACTCATACTAACATCCGACAAACCGCCTATCGAGCTAAAAGGAATGGAACAGCGGCTGTTATCGAGGTTCAAATGGGGGCTCACCGCCGATTTGCAAACACCCGACTTTGAAACCCGAATGGAAATTCTGCGACGTAAAGTTTACACTGACGGAATTTCATTATCAGACGAAGTGCTGGAATACATTGCATCGCACGTTACAAATAACGTCCGCGAACTGGAAGGGGCGCTGGTTTCTCTGCTGGCACAGTCAATGCTCAATAAGCGCGAAATTACGCTCGATCTCACCGCCAAGCTGATAAACAAACTGGTACAAAATTCAAAAAGGGAACTTTCCATTGAATACATTTCAAAGGTGGTGTGCGATTATTTCGACATGCCGGTGGAAACGCTGCAGACCAAAACGCGCAAACGCGAAATTGTACAGGCCCGGCAAATCACCATGTTCTTCTCAAAAAGCCTCACAAAATATTCACTGGCAAGCATTGGGGCACAAATTGGAAATAAAGATCATGCTACTGTTTTACATGCCTGCAAAACGGTGAGCAATCTGAAAGATACCGATAAGAACTTCAGGCAATATGTGGAAGACATCGAAAAGAAATTAACAATGTAAACCATGAAGGCAGGCCGGCAAGCCTGCTTTTTTTACGTTTTTTCCAATGATTTATCTAATTGCCAGCATTCTCTCCTCAACAGCCATTTATGTCATTTTCAGGTGGGCCAAAAACTACTCCTGCAAACTAAATGCTTTAATCACCATCAATTACCTAATAGCCAGCATTCTCGGTTTTGGTTTTTTGCTGAAATTCGACACCCGTCCTTTTGTTGAAAACAATCACTGGCTGCCATTCGGAGTTATCCTGGGAGTGATGTACATTCTTATGTTTTTTCTGATTGGCACTTCGTCGCAAAAAGCCGGAATAACTGTAACTACCCTCTCCAACAAACTCTCGCTGGTTTTTCCTGTTTTCTTCTCCCTTTTCTGGTTCGATGAACAAATTACCACACTGAAATATTTCGGAATTGCAGGAGCAATAACTGCCGTGATGCTCACCCTCTACAAAAAAGATGTAAAAAGAACCAATTTCATCTATTTTGCACTGCCCATTGCCATTTTTATTGGCAGCGGATTTATCGACTCGTTTATAAAATATGTTCAGGCGCTGCAAATAACCGAAGCGCTTTCCGCTGCATTTTCATCGTTTGTATTTTTTACCGCTTTTATTTGCGGCATATTTATTACAACCATAAAAAGCATAGGTAAAAAAATGAAACTGCACACTCCTACCCTATTTCTGGGAACGCTGCTTGGCCTTGCCAATTTTGGTTCGCTTTTTTTTATTTTGCAGGCCCTCAACAAAAGCAACCTCGAAAGTTCACTTGTATTCTCGCTAAATAATATGCTGATAGTGGCATTATCAGCCATTCTCGGATTTTTCATTTTTAACGAGAAATTAAACCGCATCAATATAATTGGAATTGCTCTGGCCATTTTAAGTTTGTATATTTTGCTGTGATGAAAGACACCTACAAAACAATAGCAGGAAAAAGCGAAGGATATTTCA
>DATFJO010000380.1:0-5256 GCA_035269145.1 Tangfeifania sp.
AAAGACGGAGTAATTGAAGAAATTGATGAAGGTTGAGGAACTGAAAGAATTTCTGGATGAAAAGGCTGAAAAATACAACCGGCCTGAATTTATAATGTCTGATCCGATTCAGGTTCCCCGGCAGTTTAATCAAAAAGAAAACATAGAAATTGCTGCTTTTTTTACAGCAACTATTTCCTGGGGCAGTCGTCCGGCAATTATCAAAAATGCACTGCGGCTCATGTCATTGATGGATAATCGGCCCTTTGAATTTATTGTGGATGGTTCAAACGCAGATTATGAAAGGCTTGTTTCTTTTGTTCACCGCACCTTTAACGGGCAGGATTGTACTTATTTTGCCCGGTCGCTGAGAAATATCCTCCAAAATCACGGAGGGCTGCAGTCAGTTTTTGAAACCGGATACAACAACGAAGGAAGTGTGAAATCAGCCCTGCGACATTTTCATTCTGTTTTTTTTGAAACTCCCGGTGAACGCACCCGGAAACATATAGCCAATGTGGAACGCGGAGCCTCTGCAAAGAGGTTGAATATGTTCCTGCGCTGGATGATTCGGGATGATAAAAAGGGAGTTGATTTCGGTTTGTGGAATGGAATCCCGGCAAGTTCACTCATGCTGCCGTTAGATGTGCACACAGGAAACGTAGCACGCAAACTTGGTCTGCTCGCCCGGAAGCAGGATAACTGGAAGGCGGTGGAGGAAGTGACCGCTGAACTCTGTAAATTTGACCCGGAAGATCCGGTGAAATACGATTTCGCTTTGTTTGGATTAGGTGCTTTTGAAAAGTTTTAGAATGGCAGGAAACAGTTGGTTTCAGTTTAAACAATTCATAGTAATACAGGAAAAAGCCGCAATGAAAGTTGGCACAGACGCGGTACTTCTCGGCGCATGGACCGATGTTTCATGTGCAGGTAATATTTTGGATGTGGGAACCGGAACGGGGATTATTGCCCTGATGCTGGCACAACGCTCGGATGCTCAGATAACCGCCATCGAAATCGAAAAAAATGCGGCAGAAGAAGCCGCAGAAAATGCAAGGAATTCAAAATGGGCAGAAAAAATTTCAGTTGAAAATACCTCTTTTCAGGAATTTGCAAAAGCCAGCACTCAGAAATTCGACTGCATTGTTTCCAATCCGCCGTTTTTCAGCAACAATATAAAGTCTGCCAGCAGAAACCTGGCAATGGCGCGGCACAACGATTTGCTTTCTCTATCTGATCTGGTGAAGGGAGCTTTAAAGCTGCTTTCGGAGAACGGAAAACTTTCACTCATTTTCCCGGTTGAAACAGCTCTGAAATTTGCAGACCTTGCAGCAAAAAACTCTTTATATCTCGTTCGGCAAACCGAAGTAAGCCCGACACCTAAAAATCCGACACACCGTCACCTGCTTGAATTTTCGAGGAAACAGTTGCCGCTGAAAAACGATGTTTTAAATATCCGAACTGACGGTGGACTTGATTTTTCTGCTGAATACAAACAGTTAACACGCGATTTTTACCTTAAACTTTAGTGTAATGTCAATTCCAGATTGGTTAGGCACTAAGCTAAAAATAAAAACGGGTTAAAAACACGGTCCATCCGCCTGGTGAATTTTTTTACCGATTCCGTATTAACCAGCGATGTGCTTTCTTTTACATGCGCCACTTTTTTTACAATCAGCTTTTCGAAAAAATTCATTCGTTTAAAATCGAATTCACCTCCGAAGAACGCGGTAATTTTTGCATTGTAGAACAGTTCTTCAGGGTAAGCTTCCATCAACTGTTTTTGTGCAATTTCGCCTGTTTCCATGCAGGTAATGAAAAGCCCCAGTTCTTTTTTTAAAAGTTCACCGGTATTTTCATTGCAAAATTCCCTGACACGTTTTTGAATTTGGCCCGCATGAATGGAGCCCCCGATTATTATCCGGTCGAAACCTGAAATATCGGGCGAAAAGTTTTTCTTCAGGTTCACTAATTTTACATCACCATCGAGGTAGCTGCTCATTTGATCCGCAATTTTACCGGTGCAGCCGTGAGTGGTTGAATAGGCAATGATTGTTTTCATTTGTTTTCTGTTTTCGTTTTGTTAAATGGCTTTAAATGAAATACTCTGCAATTTTTAATTGCAAATAATCCCTGAAATTACTCTTACTTCTGCGAACAATTGTGTTAATAATCGGTTAACTCTCTGTAATTACCGGCGAAAAAAGAGACGAAAAAGTATTTTATTTTCCGGAGATGTTATTTTTGCAAATTAAGTTAAGATTGAAAACAAAAAAGAAGAAATAAATACAGCATGACAATTAGCATGAAACCAGAAATACAGATTGATTCCAATTTTTACAGGGTACTCGATATTCGCATTTTAACCGATTCAACTTTTGTTTTAAAACTTCCGAAAAGCAGGTTTAAGTTTGAAGCTGGGCAACACATATCACTTTCAATTAAAGACGATTACCAAAGCCGAGAATATTCTATTTACAGCGCTGAAGAAGAGGACAACCTTGAAATACTGGTAAAAGAAGTTGAAGGAGGCTACTTTTCACCCAAATTAAAACACCTGAAAAAAGGAGATTTGGTAGAAATACACGGGCCATTCGGAAAGTTTGGCCTCGACAAAAAACGGCGCGATACGCATAAGCATGTTTTTATTGCCAGTGGAACCGGTATTGCACCATTTCACAGCATAATTAAAAGCAACCCCGAACTCGATTACCAGCTAATTCACGGAGTGCGTTTTGTAAATGAGGCTTACGAAAAGCATGAATACCATGAGGATAAATTGGTGTTGTGTGCCTCACGCGATGATTCAGGAGATTTTAAGGGGCGTGTTACTGATTATCTGAAGCAGACCGAATTTGAAAAAGATACCAGTTTTTATTTGTGCGGAAACAGCGATATGATTTTCGATGCCATGGAAATTCTGAAAGAAAAAGGCTTTGAGCGCGATAACGTCAATGTTGAGGTGTATTTTTAAAAAGCAGGAAGTCAGAAGACAGAAGTCGGAAGTTCAAGAAAAAACTCATAAATAGAATTGTCATTCCCGCGAAAGCGGGAATCTTTTCAAATTCAGCAGATCCGCGCTTTCACGGAAATGCCGACAGGTGTCGTCACTTCGAATCAATCTTTTCGCCGTAAGCCAAATCACCGGCATCGCCCAATCCGGGAACGATGTATGATTTTGAAGTCATGCTTTCGTCCACTGCGCCCAGCCACAAAGTTACATTGTCGGCTTTAATCGCATTTTTAATGTACTCAACTCCCTGCTGGCTGGCAATAATAGCTACTAAATGCACATGCGAAGGTTTTCCTTTGCTGAACAATGCTTCGTAACCAATTTCCATCGATTTGCCCGAAGCCAGCATCGGGTCAGTAAGTATCACCACTTTATTTTCGAGCGACGGAGAAGCCATGTATTCAAATTCGATTTCGAAACCGCCGTTTTCAGTATATTTTCTGTAAGCAGAAATGAAACAATTCTCGGCGCGGTCGAGAATTTTCAGCAACCCGTTGTGCATGGCCAGTCCGGCACGCAAAATGGTAGCCAGAACCGGTTGGTTTTTCAATACCGGAACTCTTGCAGTTCCCAGCGGCGTTGAAATATCGGAGATTTCATATTCCAAATCCTTGCTGATTTCGTAAGCGAACAATTCGCCAATCCGGTATAAATTTTCCCGGAACCGAAGTGGATCTTTCTGAATGGATTGGTCCCTGATTTCTGCCAGATACTGGTCGAATATGGAGTGGTTGTTCCCCAACACCTTAATTTCCATGAGATTTTACTTTGTGTTAATCAAAAATTATCTTTGATGTGACTGTAATTATGGTTTATTTCACCATTTTCCGGGTTCAAAAATATCAAAAATATTAGAAATATTGCAGATGAATTTACTTCCTGATTTCTTAATAGTTGGCGCTTCAAAAAGCGGAACTTCTTCAATTTACCATTATTTGAAACAACATCCGGATATTTTTTTATCGGATGTGCAGAAAGAAGGCAGGTATTTTTCCCAAATGGAAGGAAATTTCAGCGGGCCCGGTGATACGAGAGTTGATGCTGAAATTACCCGAAACATTGAACAGTACAAGACGCTTTTTCAAAATTACAATAATGAAAAAGCTGTTGGAGATATTTCACCCGAGTACCTCTGGTTCCACGAAAAGGCCATTCCGCTCATAAAATCAGTTTTAGGAACCGAAGTTAAAATCATCATCATTTTGCGTTCACCGGTTGAAAGGGCATACAGCGGGTATTTGCATTTTAAACGCGACAAACGTGAAACACTTTCTTTTGAAGAAGCGCTTGAAAAAGAGGAGGAGCGCAAACAGAAAAACTGGATTTGGGCGTGGCAATATAAAAATTCGGGGTTGTATTACGAACAGGTAAAAGCTTATCTCGATAATTTTGAAAATACAAAAGTGATTATTTTTGATGATTTCAGGGAAAAACCGCAAAAAGTATTGACAGAAATTTGCAAATTCATCGGGGTGGATACCGGTTTTGAATTCGATACACGATACAAATACAACGTGTCGGGCGATCCGAAAAATTCGGTTCTGTATAAACTTGAAACCTCGCGCGGAATGGTAAATTTTATCAAAAAACTGGTGCCGCAAAAATCAGTTCAGTTTCTGAAAAACAGATTTACAGGCGAAAAACAAATGACACGACAGGAAATGAATCCTGAAACCAGGAAACAGCTTGTTGAATTTTTCAGGGATGATGTTATGAAGCTTGAACAATTGATTCAGAAAGATTTATCGCACTGGTTAAAATAACAGGACTTAATGCCTTACAATGTGTTCTCCAATCAGTTTCCGCAGTTTGAAATAGGTAAATTCTCCTTTTAAATTGTTTTTGAAATTGCCGGGCTGTTCCATGGGATAACGTTGAAAATGAAAATCAAACTCATCAAATTTTACCCCGGCTGTTCCAAATGTAGCGTCGCAAATATTTTCTTTTTGAATGGTTTTTAAAACCGAACCGGAAACTCCCCAGTCTGTAAAAGGGAATGCAAAAGTTTTGATTTTTTGCGGGACATTCGCCGAAATCCAGTCCATACTTTTTCGCACCTGGATCAGTTGCTCTTGTTCCGAAATTTTCCAAAACTCCGGATGATCGAAACTGTGCGCTCCAACTGAAAAGCCATCTGCTGCCAGATCTTTAATTTGTTCATGTGATAAGTAGGGTTTTTGTTCCAGTAGGAATTTCCTAAAATCAAACCCGATTTCTTCTGCTACCTGCTCAAGAACAGGAATATGAAAAAATTCTGCTTTCAA
>DATFJO010000381.1:0-3599 GCA_035269145.1 Tangfeifania sp.
TGCTCTTTACTTCCAATAAACGTTGCATTTCCGCGTGCATCAATCATACAGGAGTCGCCGTTGTATTCCAGCCCGTAACCATCTTTACCTGAACGATTCACGCCAAAACAGTACGACTGATTTTCGATGGCACGGGCCTGCAGCAATGTTTTCCAAACCTCATGACGCACTGCCGGCCAATTAGCCACATAAAGCAACACATCGTAATTTTCGGTGTTCCGGCTCCACACCGGAAAACGCAAATCATAACAAATCAACGGACAAAACCGCCAGCCTTTGTATTCCACAATCAGTTTTTCGGTTCCGGCCGAGTAGTGCTCGTTTTCCTCGCCCATGGTAAATAGGTGCCGCTTGTCATAAATTTCTGTTTTCCCATTTGGAAAAATCCATACCAGGCGGTTATAAGTTTTTTCGTCTTCTTCAATAATCAAGCTGCCCGTAACTGCCGCCTCTTTTTCGCGCGCCAATTTTTTCATCCATGTTACAGATGGCCCGTCCATGGATTCTTTCAGTTTTTCGGGTTGCATGGAAAAACCGGTGGTAAACATTTCGGGCAAAACAATAACATCTGTTTTATCAACAGGCGCAAGCATTTCGGTATACCTTTCAAGATTAACCTGCGCATCTTCCCAGATGATGTCGGGTTGTACAAGTGTAATATTTAGTTTTTCCATAATTTTAATTTTCCAATTTCAGACCCGGAAGCAAGTTCAGAGTGACGTGCTAATGAACGTTGAAAATTTCTTAAACGTCATGCTGAACTTGTTTCAGCATCTCTTTGAATTACCTGATTTCCCAATACAAATCTTTCAATTCAGGATTTACTGACTGAATTAAATTAACTTTCCATTGCCTATGCCAATTTTTTAATTGTTTTTCCCGGTCAATTGCCTGGTAAATATCCGGAAACTCTTCATAAAAAACCAAATCAGTTAACTTATATTTCGTTGTAAAATCTGAGCCAATCCCATTTTTATGATCAGCAATTCTTGTTTTCAAATCACTGGTAACACCTATGTAAAATGATGTTCTGTTTTTGTTAGTCATAATATAAACATAACCACCTTTCAACATATATTTGATTAATCAGAATTACAAAACTAAAATTACTTAGACCCTGAAACAAGTTCAGGGTGACGTTCTAATGAACTCGGCATCTTAAAACCTGTTTATCACCGTCACCCCAACATTTTCAAACTTATCCATGATCATCAACGCCTGCGGTGCTTCATTTAGCGAAATTGTTTTGCCCACTAATTGCTGAGGTTTGAGCTTGTTCGTGCGAATCATCTCAAACATTTCAGTGTAACGAAATGCCTGCATGCCATGACTGCCAATTATTTCCAGCTCATTTGCCACAACCCGGTCCATTGGCACTTTGGGATGCTGGTGGTCGCCGGTCATCAGCCCAACCTGAATGTGTTTTCCGCGTTTGCGCAAACAGGCCACCGAGTTGAAACAGGTTTCCTGGCTGCCCAGTGCATCGAGCGAAACATGCGAACCGCGACTGGCAATGCTTTTTATTGTTTCCGGGACATTCTCCGTTTCGAGGGCGTTAATGGCAACCTGCGCTCCTACCCTTTTGGCAAATTCAAGCTTTTCATCGTCAATATCCACAGCCACCACATTGGCGCCTGAAGCTGCTGCAATCATTATGGCCGACAATCCAACGCCGCCACAACCATGCACTGCCACCCACTGTCCGGAAGTAACTTTTCCCTGGTCGACCACTGCACGGAACGAAGTTATAAACCGGCAGCCGAGGCTGGCAGCGGTAACAAAATCCACTTCGTCGGGCAATTTCACCAGGTTCATATCGGCATATTTTATTTCTACATACTCAGCAAATGAACCCCAGGCAGTAAACCCTGGCTGAAACTGGTTATCGCATACCTGCTGGTTGCCCGATTGGCACTCCGGACAATGTCCGCAGCCACCCACAAACGGGACGGTTACCCGATCGCCGCGTTTCCAGTTCTTTACGCCTGGTCCTGTTTCCACCACAATCCCGGCCAGTTCGTGACCCGGAACATGAGGCAAAGCAATGTCGGTATCGTGGCCCATCCAGCCGTGCCAGTCGCTGCGGCACAAACCAGTGGCTTCCACTTTTACAATCACACTGCCTTCAGATACTTTTGGATCAGGAACTTCACGCACTTCTATAGGTCCTTGAAATTGTTCAAAATAAACGGCTTTCATTAAGTTACTTTAATTCGTTTGTGATTTAAATATGCGAAAATTATTACAATTCGGTTATACAGCCGACGAGATTTCTTAACCAAAATCAATTTTGAAACTTTGTTTAAAAACAGTTAATTCCTATTTTTATAATTTCATAAAATTTCACGAGAATGAAACCAGCCTACATTCCGATTTATAATGTAAAAACCACTTCATTAAAAGTACTGCTGACAATTGCTGTCATCCTGGGAATTTTTGGACTTGCAGGCATTGTCGATTACCTGTTTTTAAACAAATCATGGCAAATATCCGATCAGTTATTTTTAAGCATATTTTTAATTCTTCAAAGCGCTTCATCTGTTTTTATTATAAACCAGGGATTTCGCAACACTAAATATTTTGTAGCCTGGAATGAAAACGAAATCAATTTTTTGCTTCCAAAAAGCAAACAGATGGAAACCATCCCTCTGAATGAAATCAAATCAGTTCAGTTTGAAAAACATATCGTTAAAATCACCCTCAAAAATAATGAGGTAAAACATTTCAATCTCAATTATTTATTTCTTCCCAAAAAGCGGCAGGTAGCAGAATATTTTGAAATATTAAAATCCCGGACAGAACTAAAAAGTCATTAAATTTACAATTACATATTTCATCAAAACATTCAAAAAACAAAACTGAGCCGGCTAAATCATGAACAACGAATACATTAACCGCATCAATAAAACCCTCGATTACATCGAAAAAAACATACAGCATCCGTTTACTTTGGATGAACTGGCGGGAGTTGCCTGTTTCTCGAAATTTCACTTCAATCGCATTTTCTATGCGCTGGTAAAAGAAACACCTTTTCGGTTTATCAACCGGCTGCGACTGGAAAAAGCGGCATTTTTACTCCAATCTACACCGAATAAAAACATTTCAGAAATAGCCACAAATGCCGGGTTTAATGATCTGGCCGTGTTTTCCCGCAATTTCAAAAAGCAATTTGGCATGTCGCCTTCTGCTTTTCGTGAGTCGAAAAATCAAATGCGCAATTTCAGTCAAACCAATCGCAAAATCAGTCAAAATTCTCCCTCCGTTGAAATGTATTTTTGCACCAGTACAAATACAATGAAATGGAGGACCAATATGGAATTAAACAAAAGTGTTGAAATCAGGAATTTCCCTGACATGGATGTAGCCTACATCAGGTACACCGGCCCTTATGCGGGCGATGACAAACTGTTTGAACGACTGTGGAATGAACTTTTTCAGTGGGCAGGACCAAAAGGACTGATTGGCGGAAAAGACTTTAAATCAATGGTGGTTTACCACGATGATCCGAACATCACCGATGAATCACAACTGCGATTGAGTGTGTGCATTACGGTCCCGCCGGATACTAAAACCGACGGGAAGGTGGGTAAAATGAAAAT
>DATFJO010000382.1:0-2457 GCA_035269145.1 Tangfeifania sp.
GAAAATCTGAATTTTCATGCCTGGTACCGGCACACAGGCGAAATGCCGGTTAACGATGCCAATTCCGGTTTTACCGAGCCCTACGGTCTTACCAATATTGAAGCCACTTATAGCCCCAACTTCAGCAAATTAAAACTGGAACTGAAAGCCGGCATTCAGAATGTTTTTGATGTGCATTACGCTTCGATGCTGGCCGTAAATGCCCCTTCGTTTGGCGGAAATTTACCCCGTTATTATTATCCGGGAAATCCGAGGAATTATTTTGTGTCGGTGTTGATTGGGTGGAGGTGATATTTCTGTGTTATGCCAACTTTATAATACCATTTGTTGATAAATTGTAAATTACTGTCATTTCGACGACGAAGGAGGAGAAATCCTACTTTTTAAAAACAGATTTCTCATCTTCGTGCCTCAGATTCGAAATGACAGTACTATACGATTTATATGTAAATTGACACTAATATCTTAAAATCGCATTGACGGGTGAGCCTTCTTCAGGCATGTTTTCCGCATCAACAATAAAAACCTTTCCGTCGGTTTCGAATGTTTTGCGACCCGAATAATCGAGTAAGTCAGTGTCGATGGTTTTCTGCTCTTTGTGGACATCGATTTTGGCTTCTTCCCTTTTATAATTGCCCCAAACATGTTTTCCGTGTTCCACAAAAAGTGTATCGATGCGGCCGGCATCAGCCGAAATAACCACATCCTGCAGGCTTGTAGTCGTTTGACCGTGAGCCTCTCTGTATTTTTCTTTCTTCTCGTTTTTTACTTTTTCAAAATAGGATTCAAGAATTTCGGAAGCTTTATCGTGAAGCAAATGGGTGTCTTCTTCATCGAAGTTTCCCGCAACATATTCAGGATAGACATTTTTATAATTTGAAATTTCGCGGAAATGGGCAAATACATTTTCGGTAGCTGCTATTATCAGCGGAATTTCATATCCTTTCAGCAACTCGTTCAGTTCCCTGTCCAAATCTTCGAAATACTTAAAAACTTCCTTCTGCTTATCGTCTTTTCCTTCGCCCCTGCCGTGATACATGGCCTGTGCTTTACCGGGATAATCGGCCCGGCCGGTGCCACTTTGTTCACCGCGCATCTGAAGCGCTTTCTGCACCACATCGTGGCCGACAGAATCGTAAATGTTGCCGGGGAGTATATCTTCTGTTTCAATTTCCCAGATTTCATGCTGGGTGGCTTCATACAACCTGTTTTTATTGAGACTCAGGGAAAGTATAAAAAAGCTGTTGTTTTGGTTAAAAACAGTAATTAGCGGCAACAGGTAAAACCGGTCGGATACCAGCGAAAACTCTTTCACTTCTAACGGCAGGGTGTAATATTCAAACTTACCTTCGCTGCGGAAAACAATTAGTGCATCAGAAAGATGCCGCCACAAATTTGTATCACTCTGCAACGCTTTAACAGGATCCAGGTATTTTTCTATTTCCCTGGGCTTCAGTCCAAAATCCTCGAGTTGATTCTCAGCTTCAGCAATCTGATTTTTAAAACTTACCATGCTTTCTTTATTTTCGCCATGCCGCTCAGTAGGCACATAAATCGAGATACAGTATTTTCCTTCTGTTTGTGCTAATTCTTCAAAATGTTTTTTTCTGAATAATGCCATAATTCAAATTTATTTTAGTTTTTATTCAAAATTTCAAATCAATCCGCTTTATAAATCAATTAGTTTATTGATTGCCTAAAGCTTTTTCAAATTTGTTTTTTGAATTGCAACTCCCATACCCAAAAAATGAGACAACAAATGGCATTAAACGATAATCCGCTGACTGAAAGCAGATAACCAGCCACCAACTAAAACAAGTGGTTATTTACTTAAAAAATTTCAAGTGGAATCGGTAAGAAAACTGTGGAATTTTTTCACAGTTTGGGAGCGATGCTCAAGCAGAGCCAATAAAGTTCAGCAAAATAAAAATCCTCCAGAATTTTATGAAAACCTGTAGACAAAAGAAGCTCATTTGGAATCATATTTTTTGTATTAAGAATCAGCTATAGTTTTTGCTTTTAATTTTTACAATCTTCTATTTCTAAATCTTCCTTTAGCATAATATGTTACTTTAAAAATTACAATTCGGAACAAAACAGTTGCGAAATATATTTGCCTAATTATTTATTAAACCAACTCTTTCCCTAATCCTATCCTCCTTTTTTCACAACGAAAAAAAATCATATTCACTTTTTTGTTAAGCAGAATTTTTTATCTTGCAAAACTTAACATTTAAAGTTAACATGAAATAAAACCAAATTGCTATACTTAACTTACGTTACCTATGACACCAATAAAAGCGTTTATTGTTGACGATGAACCCGATGCCTGCCAAATGCTTCAAAATTTATTGAATGATTTTTCCTTAATGGGGGGTCCACAAACCTATTCAGATGCGTTAAAGGCAATTGATAATGCAATTATGGAAACGCCGGACGTGATTTTTCTGGACATCA
>DATFJO010000383.1:0-3051 GCA_035269145.1 Tangfeifania sp.
CGGAAGAATCGGAAAAGGCGAAGACATTGCGCAAATGGTATTGTTTCTTCTGAAACCTGACAACAGTTTTATTACCGGCCAGAATTTTATCGTGGACGGCGGAATGACAAAGAAGATGATTTATGTATAGGAATTGAACCAGGATAATGCAAAAATTTGAGCAATTAACATATGGACATTTTTTTCACATTTATAATCGTGGTATAAATAGCTGCAATATTTTTGCTGATAATGAAAATTACGAATACTTCCTGGATTTATACGATAAAAAAATATCGCACGTGGCCGAAACGTATGCATGGGCATTACTGCCAAATCATTTTCATTTTTTGGTGCGGATAAAACAGAAAGAAAAAATTCCTGAAGTTATTTATGTGCCTAACCCTGACGGGGCCTGGAGCCCCGTCAGGGTTGGAACACCTGCACAACAATTTTCCAAACTTTTTAATTCGTACGCACAATCCATTAACAAACGCTATCACCGCCACGGTGGACTTTTTGAACGCCCGTTCAAGCGAAAAAGAATTGATAACCTGGTTTGGTTAAAACGAACAATCCTTTATATACATAATAATCCGGTGCATCACGGATTTTGTGAGCATCCGCTGGAATACCCCTGGACATCGTATCTTAGTTGTATTTCCTTAAAACCAACAAAATTACAACGCGAGACAGTAATCGGCTGGTTCGATGAAAAGGCCAGTTTTATATCCCGGCATAACGAAAAACTTGAACTGGGTAAAATTAAAAATTTTCTTGGAGTTAAGGAGACGAGACAAGTTGAAAAGTAGTACAAGATTAGTTAACCCTGAAGGGGCTCCAAGCCCCCGTCAGGGTTGATATCAGTATAATTAAAATAAAAAAACATGGCCAAAAAGAAAAAAGGAAAAGTAGTTCAGATGTTAAGTCCGGCAAATTACATCAGGCAAAATGCACGTAACCTGCCAATATTTGAATGCCGCGTAAATAAAGACTGGAAAGAAAGTGGACTGGCGAATATTACGGTTGCCCGTAAACATACAAACGGCAACATTACTATGGGAATGTACCTTGTTGACCTGAAACTACTCGGGGTGAAAGATGCCTTTTACAAATTCAACATTAGCGAATCAGAATATCATGATTTCATTCAGGATATAAAAGCCCAATTAGATACTGATACGGCACCCTACAAATTGGTTCACAACATTATTTTCGCCGGAATTGAATTTGCCGACGATTATGGTTTTAAGCCGCATAAAGACTTTACTTCGGTTGCACAATTTATTCTCAAAGAGGACAACGATGATGTGGAATTGATGGATATTGATTGTGGTGAGGATGACAAGCCGGTTTATGTACGCGGCCCACTTGACAGCCAAATGCAGGCAAACAAAATCATTGCCCAACTGGAACGCGAAGCCGGCCCGGGGAATTACGAGATAGTCTGGCAAACGGAAGAGGACTTTACGGAAGAAGACAAGTGGGATGATGATAAATCCTGGCTTGATGACGACGTGGATGAGATTGAAGAAAAATTTGAAGGTTTGTCCACCACTGAAAAAGTTAATTTGATCGGGGAAATGTTCCACCAAATCACTGAACCAACAGAGGAACAAAGTGAAGAACTGGCATATTTGGCAAATTCGGTTATTAACAATTACCTCGATTTTGATTTACTGAACAACCTAAGTACAGAGCTCACAGAGAAATTGCTGGATTATGAAATCAGCGATGAATTATCGGATGAACTGTTGGGTATTGAACCGGATTCGAACATTAACCGGGAAAAATGGGAGAAGCAGTTCCAGGAACTCTATTTTTTAACCTCAGATAAGCCAAAATCGGCCGCAAAAAAAATAAAAAAACTTCTAAAAAATATGCCTGACAATCCGGCGCCGGCATTTCTTGATCTGATGGCAGAGCAGGCACAGAAAAGTTCGAAATTCGAAGATAAATTAAATGACTATCATAAACAGTTTCCCCATTATCCGCTGATTAAATTGTTGAAAACCCCTTATGAAATGTTTAAAAATGAGGATACCAGCATCATTGATTTTTTTAGACGGGATCCTGAATTCTATTTCGCTAAAAGGAAATCGATCAATCACATTGAATTGTTCCATTACCTGTTTGCACTGATAATTATTGCTTCGGCTGAAAAAAATGTTACTCTGCTCGAGGTAGTCGATATGATGAAAGACGAAATTGATATTCCCGAAGAAGAAGATTATATTCTATCAGAAATACTCACCATTTCAAAAATGGATTATCTTTTATCATTGAACGAAGAGTCTCAACATAATCACGAAAAAAGAAATAACAAATACGAAGAAGCTGAAACCTTTCAGTTTAAAATTCACCTAAAAGGAATTAAAAAACCGCCGGTATGGAGGAGGGTGACTGTGCCTTCCAGTTATAATTTTTACAATTTGCACCTGATTATCCAGGAAACTTTTGGATGGTGGAATTCTCATCTATTTCAATTTTCCGAAAATGGATTCGGTTCACCCCAAGTGATAACCGAAATATACGAAGATCACGATCCAGGATTTGAAAAACAATTTGAAGCGGCTGAGGTAAAACTTACAGATGTCTTTAAATATGAAAAACAAAAGTTCATTTATATTTATGATTTTGGCGATAGCTGGGAACATGTTCTCACCCTCGAAAAAATTCTGCCTGACAAAAGCAAATCCCCATCACTGCTTGACGGAAAAGGGAAATGCCCACCCGAAGACTGCGGAGGTGTTTGGGGTTACGAAGGATTCAAAGAAATTATGGCCGACAAAAAACACCCGGAATATGAGGAATATGCTGAGTGGGTAGGGTTGGAAGACGAAGAAAACTGGGATCCGAATGAATTCGACCTGGAAAAAAGGCAATCTATGGTTAGGCAAATGTTTTAAACTAATAACACTTTAATTGCGAATTGTCCATCCAACCGAAAAAGTGTGCCCGTTTCCCATCATGTGATTGGCATTAAGCGGATTTTCGGAAGTGTAGCTGAACATGAATCCTTCGAATGGAACATTCAAAAACAAAAACAATGAATTTTCGCTGCGATAGCCG
>DATFJO010000384.1:0-2647 GCA_035269145.1 Tangfeifania sp.
GTTTAACCGGAAGGCATCGGCTCTGACTGCCTGCAGTTTTAAAGTTTTGTGCATATTAAAAACGGGCGATTTTATTTCGTCAAACTGTTTGTTTATCAGCGTTGTGAGCGTGTCATAATAAGCCTTTGACTGGCTAAAATAGAGCTGGTTAAAATATTTATCGGTAAGTTGATTCAGTTTTGTATCGAATGCAGCGATCCGATCATTCAGGCAATCACCCTGTTGGGTAGCAAACCAAAATTCCACCGGTTGAAAAAACGGATTTTTCTGGTCGGCAAACGATTTTTCGCGCAACGGGGGAAGAAGAAGCTGAATGTTTTTTTGGGGCTCGAGAAACAGCAGGCCCCGGTAAATTCCAAATTCGGAAAAAACAAAAGTTGGTTCTGCTACCTCTGTGTCCGTACTGAAATTTCCTTTTTCATCAATTTCAAGTGTAAACACCTGAATTTTTTCCTTTGTAACTGGATCTGCATACCTGAAAAATTTCAGTTCTTTTCCGGCATAATCAAGGTTGGTGCCTTTAATAACCGTTGCAATTACAGGTAAAACTGAAATCAGAAATAAAAAAATAATACTGAATAATTTTTTGCTGCACATATTAATTTTCCTCATCGGGTGTAAACTCTTTCGGGTCGAGACCTGAAGGAAGAAACATGCTGGCATCGCCGCCGTGAAAAACAATATCGCGGATAATGGTTGCGTTTACCGGTGTATGTTCAGGCAAGGTAAGCAGGAATACCGTTTCAATTTCAGGGTGCATTTTTTTGTTTACCTGGGCAATGGCGCGTTCGTATTCAAAATCGGAGGAAGTACGAAGTCCGCGCAATATATATTTGGCCCCCACCTCTTTGCAAAAATCAACCGTTAGACCCTGGTGCACCTGTACTTCAATTTTTTCTTCATTTTTAAAAACCTGGTTGATCCATTTCAACCTTTTTTCGAGCGAAAAAAACGACTTTTTATTGGCGTTAAAACCAATCATTATTATGATTTTATCGAACATAGGCAGCGCCCGCCTGACTATAGATTCGTGGCCGATTGTAAACGGATCGAAAGACCCTGGAAATATGGCTGTCTTCATGATATCGTTCTATTTGGATTCAAAATTAACGAATTTAATTTTTTTTTATCAACTAAAAGCCGTCAATTCCCTGAACGCGTATTCAAATCAGTTTATTGCCTTTGCCCTGTTGGCGCCTACAAACAGAATGTTTCCGAGGTTTTCGAATCCTTCAGAAAAATCCTGAATATTGGCCAGCATATCGGATGTGAAACCGGTCAGCGTTAAATCAGCATCGGCCGAATACTTGGCAATTACTTTTTTACGGTTGCCTTCTTCGTAGGAAACCATGGTTACATTTGACGGACTGATAGGTAAACGGCCGGTTTTTATCAGCTCCAGCAGTTGTTTGCGTTTCTCTTCCATCGATTCTTTGGGGTAAAGCGCGAATATTTTGATTTTTCCCCTTTTCCACTCCGGATGTCCCAGAATAATGTAGCCAAGCAGAATCATCAGGTTGGCATTCCGGTAATCTTCAGGCCTTACCCAGATGTGAATTTCCTTTTTATATCCAAAACTTTTATAAGAAGTATTCAGAATGCAAATATCGAATCCGGCTGATTCAACAATGCTGTAATTGGCGGTAATTTCTTTCAGATTATCAGGGTTCGAGCGGGAGAATTCAAAAAGAATGAGGTTGTTTCCTCTTCCGGAAATGCCCGAAAGCTGAACTACCTGGGCAATTGCCGAAGTGTACGACGGTGAAATAATTGTATCGAGATACACGCGGTTTTTGCTGCCGTGCGAAAGTTGAATTAAACGTCCCAACGCGTGTCTCGACTCTTTGGTGGTTTCGGCATTCAGGTAACCTTTTATAAAATGGATGTAGGTTCCGAATCCGTATTTATGGGAAATCCACCGCATGATATCGAATGCAGAACGCCGGTTGAATGTATCGTGCGAAATACAAACCCCAAAGGGCCGCCAACTGTTTTTCTTTTCGGTACTTTCAGCGCGCTGAAGAAAAATCTGCAGTTGCCTGCTGAGCTGGAAAACAACCCCCCTGAAAAGCTTGTTGAGCCCCTGGTTTTCTTTATTATTCTGCATAATGATGTAATAAATCATTCCCATAATAATAAGCGATACAGCAGCATAGGGCGTATTCATTTTAAACATGAGCCAGAACGAAAATACGGCCCCCACCAGCGAGATTTTCCAGTTCGAACGGAAAGTGGGGCGGTAAGCAGGGTCGGCAGCAAAATGTTCCATAAATGAAATGAGACAAATAGCGCCGTAAGTCACCATGAAAAACATGGAGATTATTTGCGCTACAAAATTTACGTCTCCCACAATTACAAAAACAAATGCAATAATAACTGTAATGAGTGAAGCATTTACCGGTTCATTGTCGTGTTTTTTTCCTCTTGCAAACCAGCGATTGATGGTTTTTTGGGGAAATATATCATCGAATCCGATTGCCTGTAAGGTACGCGGTGCCACAATAATGGACCCTAATGCAGAACTGAGTGAAGCGGCTGCCAGCCCCACCGGAACGATTGGCCCCCAAAGAGCGATTTTTCGCATAATGAGCTGATCGCCGACCAATTCTTCGGGAGAAGCAGAAACGGTAAATTTCCAGGCCACGGC
>DATFJO010000385.1:0-2527 GCA_035269145.1 Tangfeifania sp.
TTCACTTTCTCGCCTTTCTCTTTGATTGCCCATGCTTCCGGATGTTCTTCCACATAGTTTTTTCCATTTAACGTGGCAAATTCCGAGTATACTTTCATGCCCTCATTCCGCGCTCTTTCCATCATTGCACTGTCGATAGAACCACTGTGAGTGAAAATGGTGTTAATTCCCAATTCCTGAAGATTGTATCCTTCATTCCATAAAGGTCGGGGATGACCGTAAATTCCTTTTATATATGGGATTTCAGCCTGATTTTGGCCGGTTACAAACAAAAATGAAAAGGTTAGAAAAAGCAGCAAGACATTTTTAATTTTCCGAAATAACGAACTTGGTTCCATAATAATTTTTTCTTGAATCAGAAAGATATAAAAATAAACTATTTGTCCCATTTTTTTTATCTTTAGGCAACCTGAAAAATAAAAACGATGAAACTAAAATATGTGA
The DNA here is from genome assembly GCA_035269145.1 of Tangfeifania sp. Classification (GTDB taxonomy): domain Bacteria; phylum Bacteroidota; class Bacteroidia; order Bacteroidales; family Prolixibacteraceae; genus Tangfeifania. The sequence continues at coordinate 445 of DATFJO010000385.1, forward strand.
TCCTGCTGATTTTTAGCCTGCTGATTTTTGAAGCACAGGCTCAATTCCCGGAACTGGAAAACCGGCTCGACCGAAAAATAAAAGCTTTTCTCGAGGAGAATGCCAATAACTGGCGCGATATGAATGTGTCGCTTTCCGACGGACGGGTTTTATACGACCTGATTCTGGAAAACAATTATACTGCTGCCGTTGAAATTGGTACATCTACCGGCCACTCCGCAATTTGGATGGCCTGGGCCCTGAGTAAAACCGGCGGAAAACTAATTACCATCGAAATAGATAAAGTAAGGTATTTAAAAGCCAAAGCCAATTTTAAAAAAGCAGGGGTGGAAGAATTTATCGATGCGCGGCTGGGCGATGCGCACGAACTTGTTCCCAATCTTGAAGGCAAATATGATTTTGTTTTTAGCGATGCCGACAAATACTGGTACAAAAATTATTTTATTGCGATGGACCCAAAGCTGGAAGTTGGCGGCTGTTTTACGGCCCACAATACTTCGATGCGTGCGCATGGAATCAGGGAGTTTCTGGATTATGTTGAAAGCCTCGATCATTATAAAACAACCATCAACCGGCAGAGCCGCTCGGGGATTTCCTTAAGTTACAAGATTGCTGAGAAATAGATATTTTGAATTTTCTTAACAAACATCTGGAGCGAAAGCTGGGGCTTTTCCCGGTGACCAATATTGTGATAGCCAACATAATTGGCGCCGGAATATTTACGACCACCGGTTTTTTGATGGATTTTCTGGGAAATCCGTTGATTATGCTGGGGCTTTGGGTGGTTGGCGGACTTATTGCCCTTTGCGGGGCGCTGGCCTTTGGTGAACTGGGGGCCACTTTCCCCGAGGCAGGTGGTGAATACATGTTTATTTCCAGGCTTTTTCATCCGATGCTGGGTTTTTTAAGCGGCTGGCTTTCGCTGATAGTTGGTTTCTCAGCACCTATTGCTGCGTCAGCAATCGGTTTCAGCAAATATTTTGTGTGGGCGTTTCCCGGTTTTCAAAGCTGGCTGAACCTGAGCAACCTGCTTTCCGAAGATTTATTCAGTAAAGTGCTGGCAGTTTTGGTCATCCTGAGTTTTTCGCTGTTGCATTCGCGCGGTATGGTTTTGGGTGCCAGGGTACAGAACGGGCTGACTATTCTTAAAATTCTGCTCGTGGTAGGGCTAATCGTCGCTGGTTTTACAGTAGGTGAAGGTAGTTTTGAACATTTGAAATCTGAGCAATCGTTTCAGTTTGATTTTGCCGGATGGAAATCTATCGGACTTTCGCTTATGTTTGTGCTGTTTGCTTTCAGCGGATGGAATTCGGCAACTTATATAGGTTCCGAAATTAAAGATCCCGGAAAAGTAATTCCACGCTCATTGCTCATTTCAACCGGGATTGTTACTGTTTTGTACCTGTTGCTCAACCTGTTTTTTGTGTATGCCATTCCTCCTGCCCAAATGGTTGGCGAACCTGAAATTGGAGGGCTGGCAGCCGGAAAAGCTTTTGGTGAAGTGGCAGAAACGGTATTATCGCTGCTGATTTCGTTTGCGCTGTTTTCGTCGCTGAGCGCTTTTATTATTCTCGGTCCGCGGGTGTATTACTCCATGGCCAAAGACGGTTATTTTTTTAAATCCATCGCCAAAATAAACCCAAAGTTCGAAGTGCCGCAAAATGCCATTATTCTGCAAAGTGTTATTGCTGTTGTAATTGTGCTGACCGGTACGTTCGACCAGATTCTGGCTTATATGGGATTTTCATTGGGAATATTCCCGCTTCTGGCTGTTTTGGGTATTTTTAAACTTCGTATGAGCGGGCAAAGCAAACTAAAACTTCCCGGTTATCCGGTAGCTCCGGCATTTTTTATTTTAACCAACGTCGTTATTTTATTTCTTGCCTATTTCGAACGCCCCTGGGAATCGACCATTGCTATCGTTACCGCACTTTCCGGAATACCGGTTTTCTACTGGTTTAAAAAGAAAAAGAAGATTAAGGATCATAGGTGAGTATAATTCTTAAGTCTTTGATTTTAACGGCTAATGCCCCTGCTATTGTCACAATTACTTACTTACTAAAGTTTCGCAGTTCTAAAAAAT
>DATFJO010000386.1:0-2229 GCA_035269145.1 Tangfeifania sp.
AACTTGTTTCTTCCGAAAGTTTTACCTGGCTCGATGAACACTGGACCGTAACCACATCCGACATGATGAGGGCGACCAACCGTTTTTTACTGGCTGGTATCAACCACATGTTTTTTCACGGCACCAGTTATTCTCCTGCGGATGCAGAGTGGCCGGGTTGGTTATTTTACGCTTCCTCGCAGATAAATAACCGCAATCCGCTCTGGCGTGAATTGCCGACGTTGTTTAAATACATTGAGCGCAGCCAGTCGGTTATGCAAAATTCAACCCCTGAGAATGATTTGCTTGTTTACTGGCCCTATTACGATGTGGCTGCCAGCGAGGGACCAATTTTCAATCACCTCGGAGTGAATAAAGATGCAGGCTGGTTTATTTCACATCCGATTCACGGATTGTCAGAATCATTAATGGACGCAGGTTACACATTCGATTATATTTCCGATAAACAATTGCTGAATTGCCAAATGTTAAACGGTGAAATTGTTACCGGGGGAGATGCAAAATACAAGGCAGTTGTGGTTCCCAAAACAAAATATATACCGGTTGAAACATTGGAAAAACTGGCGATATTTATTTCAGAAGGTGGTAAGATTTATTTTGATGAAATTTTGCCTGAATCGGTTCCCGGAATTTTTGATTTGGAAGAACGAACGACCAGTCTTACAGAAATAAAATTTGGTATTGCAAACGAAAATGTAACAGGAAATGTCCTTGAACTTCTTGCAGATAATGAAATTGAAGGTGAAAAATCAATCACCGAAAACGGCCTGAATTTCATAAAAATGAAAATGGACGAAGAACTGTATTACATGGTTTTTAACTGCGGCCTGAATGAAGTGGATACATGGGTGAATTTTAATGAATCTGTGAATAATTATGTTTTCATGAATCCTTACAACGGTGAAATTACTTTGGCCGAAAATGAGGGGAATTCCGTTCGTATCCAACTTGTACCTGAACGTTCGGTTTTTATAAGATGCGCAGGCAGGAAACCGGATGTGCCCAAACATGTTTACAGGAGCAATGAAAATGTTGAGATTGAAGGGCTTTGGAAAATTAATTTTGTGGATGGCGGCCCGGTTTACCCGGGTAATATCAGTACCGATGAATTAAAATCCTGGACCAAAATGGGCGACAACGAAACCAGCAGGTTTGCCGGCACAGCAAAATATACCACCGAATTCCACTGGAACGAATCAGCAAAAACTGCATTTCTCAATTTGGGCGAAGTAAAGGATTGCGCGCATGTTTATCTTAACGGAAAGGATTTTGGCAGTTTGCTCGGACCGGTATACAACGTGAAAGTAGATAACCTTCAACAGGGAAAAAATGAACTGGTAGTAGAAGTTACAAATGTTGCTGCAAATCGCATCCGCGACCTCGATCGTCGGGGCGTAAACTGGAAAAAATTCCACGACATCAATTTTGTGAACATCGATTACGAGCCATTTGATGCCTCGGATTGGGAAATTAGAGAGGCCGGCCTGTTGGGGCCGGTAACGTTAAGTCCGGTGGAGTTGAAGTAAATTACTTTGTTTGATTGAAATGGAATAGTCATATTTGCTTTTTAAAGAAATACTATGGAAAAAATATATACACTGATAATGGCAGGTGGTTCAGGAACACGGTTCTGGCCGCGAAGTAGGGTGGCGAAACCCAAGCAGTACCTGAATATGTTTGGCGAAGAATCGTTGCTGCAATCTACACTGGAACGTTTCAAAACTTTCACTAACACAGAAAATATATACATAGTTTCCAGTCAAAATCAAGCGGAGTCACTTGAAAGTCAGGCAAACGAACTTCCCAAAAAAAACCTGATTTATGAACCGGTTGGCAAGAATACGCTGCCATGCATTGGGCTGGCTGCCATGTTTGCCGAAAAAGACAATCCGGATGGAATTATGGTAGTTTCGCCCGCCGATCACTTAATTAATGAACATGGGTTGTTTCGCGATACAATTCAGGCAGCCGCCAAAATTGCCAATGAAAAAGACGGAATCGTTACCATTGGTATTACTCCGAATTACCCGGCAACAGGTTACGGCTATGTGAAAACTGCCGAGGATATTACAGGAGATGAGAAAATCAATCAGTTTAAGGTGGAGCGTTTTGTTGAAAAACCAGATGTTGAAAATGCAAAAACGTATCTCGACCAGGGTGGATATTTTTGGAACAGCGGCTTGTTTATTTTTAAAATTTCGGTTTTTCTGGATGCAGTAAAAGAGTTTG
>DATFJO010000387.1:0-5897 GCA_035269145.1 Tangfeifania sp.
TGCAAAAATCCACCAGCTTAAACTGGTTTTGTACGCAAAATTTTCCAGCCATTTATTCATGGCGTAAAAAGCAATGGGTGTGGCAATTACAAAAGCAATTGCTACCCATTTCACAAAATCGGTGTTTAACATGGCCATTACTTCCGAAACTTTTGCCCCGTTTATTTTGCGGATGCCTATTTCTTTAATTCTGCTTTGGCCCATAAAAATGGAAAGACCAAGAATTCCCAGTGCTGCAATTCCAATAGCGATAAGTGAAAACAAGGTGATCGCTTTACCCATCTGCTCATCTTTTTTGTATAGTTGTTCAAAGTCTTGGTCTAAAAAATGATAGCTGAATGGGAAGCCGGGGGCAAGTTCATTCCAAATTGAGTTTACTTTTTCCAGAGTTGACGTTAAATTATTTCCTACTATTTTCAGATTTACAAACTGCCCCTGCCTTGGCAGATAAATAATGACAAGTGGTTCTATTTTGTTGTGCAGCGATTTGTAATTGAAATCTTTTACAATTCCCACCACTTTGGCGCTACCTCCGGGTACACGAAAACTTAGCTGATACGGATCTTCCACTCCAAAATCGCGCAATGCAGCTTCATTAATTAATGCGGTGGCATTTTCATCGGTTTTCAGATATTTTGAAAAGAAACGCCCGTCAACCAACTGAAGATTATAAAGGTTTATAAATTCTGCATCGACCCAGGTTGTGGCAAAATTCAGGTTTTTCCCATCAATTTCCTGGTTATCCAGACCGTCAATTTTACCAAAAATATTACTTGAAAATGCAGCTTGTTCAATTTCTGGCAATGCAAGTAAACGTTCGCGTAATATTTCTTTATTCCCCCGTAAAATCTGATAAGGAAGTTTGGCGTAAACAATTTGTTCTTTGGGTATTCCAAGCTCCTTGTCTTTTATAAAATTTAGTTGTTTGAAGATTAAAAATGTTGCTGCAATTAAAGCGATGGTAACCGAGAATTGGAAGATAATAAGTGAATGGCGAAGATTTCCACCCTTGCTTTTTACGCCCGCTTTCATCTTAATTATATCAATGGCTTTGCGGGATGAAAGCAAAATTGCAGGATAAATTCCTGAAATTACACCTAATACAATAGCGACTGGAACAAGTAATGCAAACATCCATGTCTGAAACTTTAATCCGTTTACAACATTCATAAAATTGCCGAATTGGGTTATTAATGCAAGCGTTAACAGCGTTCCGAAAATGACAGCAAAAAAGCTGATAAGTGTTGTTTCTGAAAGGTGCTGAAAAATAAGGTTCTTTTGGTTTGAACCCATTAGCTTTTGAATGCCAATCTCTTTGGTGCGGCCCGATGCGCGTGCTGTTGTAAGGTTTACGTAATTAATTACCGAAAGTAACATTACAATGCCACCAATTATAAGCAGCATATTTACCAGTGCCCGGTTTCCGCGGTTGGTTGTGTCGTTAGAGAGATCTTTATTAAAATAGATGTCTTTTAAAGTGTGCAACTGAAGAGGGTTGGTTTTGGCATCATTTCCACTACCCAAATCCGACAAATTAGTTTGATAGTATGAAATCAGGTTAGCGGCCAGTTTTTCTTCCAGTGTTTCAACATCCACATGTGGTTTTAGAAGCACATAGCTTTCGTAAACAGTATAACCCCAATTTTCCGAATAACGCTTGCCCCCCATTCCATTAACCGATGCATCGGAAACAAGACCATTAAACTGAATGGAAGAGTTTGATGGTAAATCTTTAACAACAGCATTAACCGTGAAAGTGAAGTCCTGAAAAATTTTCCATGTTACTGTTTCTCCAATGGGATTTTTATTGTTGAATATTCTTGAAGCTTCACTTTCTGTTAATATAAGAGAAAAGGGAGCTTCTATGGCCGATTTAAGATCGCCTTGCACTACTTCAAAGTCAAATATTTCGAAAAATCCCGGATCAGCGGAATAGTACTTTTCAATTTCGTAAGATTGATTTTTGTACTGAATTACCGGGGAGAATATGGATAACTGACTTGTTTCGATGTGTGTGGTTTGTTCGATCTCGGGGAACTGGTCTTGCAGATATTCATTTAAAGGACCAGGCGTAAGGCTCGAATTACCATACGTTATTTTAAAAGTTCGCTCGGCTTTCGAATTAAAATTATCGACACTTAATTCATTTACTGCATATATCATTATTAACAGCAAAATGGTAACTCCAAGAGTTAAGCTTGCAATGTTAATGCCTGTATTAGCTTTGTTTTTAAGTATGTTGCGAAAGCTGAGTTTCAAAAAATACTTATTCATATCGATAATTTTTATTTTTACTCATACTTCAGTGACTCAATTGGATTCCGGGTCGCAACCCTCCAAGGCCCCTCTAAATCTCCCCTAAGGGGAGACTTAGTCACCAGTTCGTATTTAATTTTGTCGTTCATTTTATTAGCCGTTCTTTATTCTCCCCATTTGGGGGAGTTAGAGGGGGCTTCTCATTCATACCTCAACGCCTCCACCGGATTCCGAGTAGCTGCACTCCAACTTTGCCAGCTCACCGTTAACAACGCAATTCCTAAAGCCAACACCCCGGCCAGTGCAAAAATCCACCAGCTTAAACTGGTTTTGTACGCAAAATTTTCCAGCCATTTATTTAAGGCATACCATGCTACTGGAATAGCTAATAAAAACGCCAATCCCACTCCGGTCAGAAAACGGAAACTTAGCATCGACATCAGTTCGAATGCTGCTGCCCCGTTTACTTTCCGAATCCCAATTTCCTTGGTTTTTCGCACAATCGTAAAAAAGCTAATGGCGTATAGTCCTACGCAGGCAATGCTTATGGATATGATAGAAAGGACAAGCAACAATTTTCTGGCCTGCTGATCTTTAATGTAATGCCGGGCAAAAACTTCATCGTGAAAGGTGTACTGAAACGGAATTTCGATAGGATGTTTTTTCCACAGGTTTTCTGCAATTTCAATTACTTCGGCCGTCTGGTTTTTCCTGATTTTTACAAAAACATTTCCAAAATTTTCGATGCGGGTCATTACCAGTGGCTGAATACTGTGGTGCAAAGAACGGAAATTGAAATCCTTCACCACACCTATCACTTTATAATTACCGTCAACTATTACTTCTTTACCGATTATCGATTCTTCACCTGCGTATTTTTTAAGCGCAGCTTCGTTCAAAACAGCAGCTTTGAAATCCGATTGTCGTTCTTCATCAAAAAAACGCCCTTCTTTCAGCTCCAGATCGAAGGTTGTCAGGAATTTATCATCAACCGGGAATACACTGGTGTGGAAAAAATTTTCATCCTCCATGGTTTCGAAATACGCAGCATTCATGCTTGGATCTTCACCAAAATAAATATCGCTGGTTGAAACAGATTTCACGGCACTCATCGATTCCAGTTCTTCAATAAAACTTTTGCGTGTATTGGGATTCATTTGCCACATGGTAAGCATCATGATGTTTTCGGAATCGTAACCACGATCTTTTGTCACCATAAAATTGATCTGTTTCTGCACGATCAATGATCCCAGTATAATTAAACCGGAAAGAACAAATTGCAGAAATACAAATCCGTTTATTCCTGAAAAACGTTTCCGAACCGGCTTTTCATTTTTAATTAATCCCAGAATTTTCTTTTTAGAAATAAATGCAATGGGCAGAAAATTGACAAGCAGATTAGATACCAGCAGACCTGCAAAAACAGCCACTGCAATTTTCACCAGTTGTTCATCCGAAACCATAATCTCAAAGCCAAGGTATTGCTCCATACGGTTTTGAAATAACAGGTAAATGGCCAGGGCCAGAATAAAACCGACCACAAGAAAAACGGCCGTTTCGTACAAAAACTGTGTGAAAATATGATAATTGTATGCGCCCGTTGTTTTTCGAATTCCAACCTCCTTTAAACGGGTTGAAATATTGGCAAGAGTGAGGTTGATAAAATTGATGGATGAAATCAAAAGAATAAGTACTGCAAGTACCAAAGCGCCGTAAACATAAACTTTGCTGGATGTAACCGCCGGATCGAATTTGTGATTGCTGAAATGAATATCGGTTAACCGCTCGCAGGTAAATAATACATATACATCATTGCTGTGTTTTAAGTCTTCCAGCGTTTTTGCTGCGGCGCCATCAATTTTGTCGTCATAATACGTGTAAACCGTTTTTGAAAGTTTGAAATTCAATATTTCAGTTGGAATATCGGCCCAAATTGTTTTAAAGTAGGTGTTGTAACTTTGGGAACCCCATCCCACTTCATTGGGATTTGATTTCTGCAACGACTGAATCAGTTCTACCTGTAAATGAAAATTATCGGGTACATCTTCAAAAACACCTGTAATTACTGCCTCTTCTCCCCGGAGATTAACTGTTTCACCCAGTGCTTTTTGCGGCGAACCAAAAATTTTTGCGGCTGTGCTTTCGGCTATTACAACAGCATTATTTGCAGCCAGCGGTTGAGCTGAATTCGTTTGTAACGATATGCCAAAAAAGGAAAAGAAATTCGGATCGGCATAATACAAATTGCCCCCATCAAAATCCAGGTTGTTGTATTTTACAGTGGCCGATCCACGGCTGAAAATTCGTAAAGCTTCTGTAATTTCGGGAATATCGGAAGTAATTGCAGCAGCCATTTCAGGACTCGTAACCGCAAAATCGGCATCTTGCCCATTGAGTTTACCCTGCATGAGGCAGCGATAAATTTTATCATGGTCGGGTACACTTTTATCAAAACCGGTTTCATAAACGATATATCCAACTGCAAACAATATCACGGCAAAAGAAATGCTGAGACCAAATAATTTGGCAAACGAAAGCACGCCGTTTTTTCGGGCATTCCTTACTGTTATTTTGAATTTATAGAGTGTCATATCCAATTAGATTATCGTTCATCCTGTCATTCTAAAATTACTTTGCATTCACCGGCGCTGTTTACTTTGCAGATGCCATTAAGGGAATTTAGGGTATCCGGAAAATATGTCTTCATTTTTTTGTAATTTTGATTTAAAATTAATTGCCATGAAATGGAATGAAAGAATAACTCTTGAGCCCGGAAAACGAAGTGGGAAACCCTGCATAAGAGGCATGCGAATAACTGTGGCTGATGTGCTGGGATATCTGGCAGCAGGAATGAGTTTTGAGGAAATTCTTGATGATTTTCCGTATCTCGAACGTGAAGACATTCTGGCATGTTTAAGTTATGCCGCAAATAAGGAAAAAATTGAACTCTGCGCATAATGAGGTTACTATTCGACCAAAACCTTTCACCAAAACTCGCAGAATATTTTAATCGTTCATTTGCGGGTTCAGAACATTTACAAAACCTGAATCTTAATAAATCGTCAGATACCCTGGTTTGGGAATTTGCTAAATCGAATGAGTTTACGATCGTAACCAAAGACAGTGATTTTAACAATCTTGTTTCTTTTTTTGGTTTTCCGCCCAAAGTAATCTGGATTCGACGCGGCAACTGTTCCACAACAGACATTTTAAAATTAATCGAACACAATTTCGATAAAATTTCCGCTTTTATTAATGATAATATTAATGGCATATTAACGATTTACTAAATTCTTATTCATATCGGAGCGCCTCCACCGGATTCCTCGTAGCTGCCCGCCAAAGCCCCTCTAAATCTCCCCAAGGGGAGACTTCGATCCGTGCATATTTATTGTTATTAATCATATTATTCATTTATCCTCAAATCCTCCCCCTCCGGGGGAGTTAGAGGGGGCTTCTTATTCATATCTCAACGCTTCAACAGGATTCATCGTTGCTGCCCGCTAAAGCCCCTCTAAATCTCCCCCAAGGGGAGACTTCTTCCAGTGCATATTTGTTACTATCGTTCATTTTATCATTTATCCCCAAATCCTCCCCCTTTGGGGGAGTTAGAGGGGGCTTCTTATTCATACCTCAACGCG
>DATFJO010000388.1:0-2582 GCA_035269145.1 Tangfeifania sp.
CCGTTTACCCCCCAGCTGGCACGAACTTTCAGGAATTCCAGCCAGTCTGGCCGGCCCGACATAAATGCTTCGTTGGTCAATGTCCATGCTGCCGATACCGAAGGGAAGGTTGCATACACATAATTGGCGCCAAAACGGGAATAACCGTCCTGACGGATAGAGGCTGATAAATTGTAACGGTTACTGTATGAGTAGTTTACACGTCCCATTAATGCGTTCCTTGTTACCGCCTGGTCATCAGAGCCTACAACAGGGAAAACACCATATCCAATTCCATGATATCCCATTGCTTCAGTTGGCTGCAAATCCGAATTCCGTGCATCGGTGTACCAGCTTTGGTTGCGTTCAGCATTTACAAGTCCGGTTGCAGCAATGCGGTGCTCATCAAACTGTTTATTCCAGGTTAAAATATTATCAAACTGCCATTCGTAGGTTTGATTGTGGCGTCTGCGTACTTCACCACCGTGTCCCCATTCGGGATTGCTGCTGTCCTCGTAATAGAACCTTCTTCTGAAATCCAAACGGGTTGTCAATTTGGTTTCAAAGGAAATTCCAAACGGTAGGGTCAGCTTGGCGAACATGGTTGGGAATATCCGGTAACGGTCGTATTTTCTTGTCGTATAGGCAGTTTCAAGATACGGGTTACCGCGGTTTGAACCTGCAAGATTTTGTTTCAAATAGATATTGGGGTATAGATAAACATCATCACCTGTTTGCTGAATTTCATCGTCGTACCAAACCCTGGCTTCCCATGGTGTATCGTACGGCGATGCTGTGCGATAAGCACCGGTGGATATTCCATTAGTATTATTATCACCAGGGCCGTCATCCTGGTAGGTAAAGTTGGCATAAATACCGGCGTTTAAAAAGTCGGTTACTTTTACATCGAGGTTTAAACGTGATGTAATGGCCGTATACTTTTCTAACATTTGAAGACTCTCGCTGTCAACGAATCCTATTGACCAGTAGTAAGATACATTTTCATTACGCCCTGATATACTCAGGTCATAATCCTGTCGTTGACCGGTATGGAATAAGAAATCCTGCCAGTCAAAACCCGGGCCATTCTGGAAATGCATTATTTCATCGCTATCGAGCCCGAGTGTTTGCAACCACCTGGTGTTTATTTCATCCTGGTCAGTTACTCCGGCAATACCACTTTCTTCTTTCCAGGCCTCCAAATCGCCACCCGATAATTCACGCGGATCGTCGTAAATTGACCAGGAATCTTCAAGAGTACCGCTAAGAGATTCCTGCACATCCGTGAGCCAGTCTAACATTGGCTCACCCGTATAGGTCTCGTTTCTTACTCCTTTGGTTACGAGGCCATACTTGGCTGAAATTCTGATTTGAGGTTTACCCAATTTACCTTTTTTAGTGGTAAAAACAATTACTCCGTTCGATGCACGCGAGCCATAAATGGATGCGGCGCTGGCGTCTTTCAACACATCAACACTCGCAATATCATTCACGTTAATTTCGGCAATATCACCGTTAAAGATGGTACCATCCAGAACGATAAGTGGCCGGTTACCTGATCTTTCATCGTCTGAGTCAGATTTAATGGTGTTATCACCACGTACTTCAAAGTCAGGTGTGTTTTTCGCGCTTGTACTGTAACCAACCTTTAAGCCCGGAACAGCAGAACGTAACAAGTCCTGTACGTTAGATGGCTGATATTTGATTAATTCCTCAGCCTGCACATTCACAATGGAACCGGTAAGGTCTTTTTTACGGGCTGTTCCATAACCAATGGCAATTACCTCTTCAAGGCCAATTGCATCGGTAGCCAAAGAAACATCAATTGTGGATTGATTTCCAACTTCCACTTCCTTTGTTTCCAGTCCAACAAATGAAAAAACAAGAAATGAATTTTCAGGAACACCAGTTAAGGTGTATTTTCCTATGCCGTTGGATACCGTACCTATTGTTGTTCCTTTTACAATCACTGTAGCTCCCGGAATCGGTGAGCCATCTTCACCGGTAATTGTACCGGTTACTGTCTTTTGCTGGGCGAATGCCCACTGGTGGGATAAAAGAAATATTCCCACAAAAATCAGTTTTACAAAGTTCATAATTTGCCTTTTTGGCAAAAGACTTTGCGTTTTGTTTTGATCCATAGTTGTAATTAGTTTTAAAAGAATTTGATAATAAACGATTCGTTTGTGATCATAGTTACGACAGACTATCCGCAATAACTATTAAGAGTTGAAGCTTTCGTTTTCCATAGGCGGTAAATTTTTAGTCAGGTTATTATTTAGTTTAATTATATTCTTAAATTTTTTATTGTCTTTTTTATGAAGTACTATATAAAGTCAGCACTCCGTGTAATTTTTCGTGTGCGTTAACGGAAGCTCTTCTTGATTTTTATTTTTGTCAGTTTTTATTGACATTTTTTCATTGAATTTTTTTTCTAATCAGCTTTTATAGCAAAGTGGGTGTTAAAAAGGAGTTGGTTCAGATTGTTAATTCTAATTGATTTGATACTTATTTTATACTTTTATTTTTATTCGTTAAGTTAGTTATAAATGAACGTGTACGCTACCGGAAAAATAGGATATAAAAAATTGAAATACAAATAA
>DATFJO010000389.1:0-5033 GCA_035269145.1 Tangfeifania sp.
GCCAGCAGCAATCCCATAAAACCGATGGGTACAAACTCTGAAATGGCCGATGGCAGTATTTGTTCAAAATCAATTTGGCCGGCTACCATCAGATTTAGCCGGTCGTAATACAACAGACCGAGAACGGCAAAACCGGCAATCATAAAATAGCGGATGGGCATCAGTACCACCGAAACAAACCCGCTCATTTTGGCGGCTTCCTTTGGTGATTTGGTTGAAAGAATCTTCTGCATATCGTAAGTTGGTGCCGGCCCGGCCAGCGAAACCAGCACGCCTTTAAACACCATCATCATAAAAAAGATGGAAAACAGCGAATAGCCGTCGCTGGCAATTTTGGCATTTACCTCATCAATAATTCCGCGCCAGTCGAGGTCGAGCGACCAGCCAAAAAACGGGGAACTCCATCCATCCGGCACTTCGAGTGTTTCCACTGCCATGGCTTTCATAGCCAGGATTCCAATCAGGATGGCCGAAATAGTCATGATAATATATTGCAGCACATCGGCCCACACAATACTGCTCATTCCGCCAAGCACGGCATAAAACACTGCAAACAAGGTAAATATGATTCCGTAGATGTGTGGCACATAAGTCAGCGGAACTTCAAACGGAATGTAGGGCGCAATCACATCCCAGGGGATAAAAATCATTACAAACTTACCCAGCCCTATAAAACCGTAGGCCAGGTAGCCGAGGCACATAATCAGTGCAAACACTACCACCACACCGTGCGAAAGACTGCTGTCGCGCCGCCGGCCAAAACGGGTATTTATCCACTCCGCACCGGTGGTTACTTTCGACCGCCGCAACCAAATACTCAGAAACACCATTAAAAATATCTGGTTGAACACCGGCCAGAGCCAGGGAATCCAGATACTTTTCAGCCCGTATACAAAAAGCAACGTTACCAGCCACATCGTCCCCGAAATGTCGAACATACCCGAAGCATTGGAAAGCCCGAGCATATACCACGGGAGTTTGTTCCCCCCCAGCAGGTAGTTGGCCTTGCTTTTCTGGGCAACCTTTTTGAGAATCAATCCGATAAAAACTGTAGCGAGGAGGTAGACAACAATAATGGCAATGTCGATGATTGTAAGTTTCATATTCCGGTCAATTAGCTGTTGGTTCTAATTCCAAGATTGCATATAAACTGATTAAAAATAGTTTTTGTCAAAAATACAATTTTACACCAAATTTCCTTGTTACGGTTCATTTTTTGAGCAAAACTATTCCTGCGTCACCGGTTTGACAACTTAAGCAATTCTTCGAATGTTTCCGGCCTGGCTAGAATTTTTCGGTTTTCATCGATTAAAAACATAGTGGGAGTGGCATACACATTGTAATCTTCTGCAACTTTTCCGTCCCACATCTTGAGGTCTGACAGATTGTAAAACTCTTCGAATCCTGTTGCTTTAACCGCCTCTTTCCACTCTGTTTCGGAAGTATCGAACGAAACGGCTATTACTTCAAAGTTATTGGGATCGAATTGACGAAACCAGGTTTTTATGCGGGGCAGTAACTCAACACAATGCGGGCACCAGCCGGCCCAGAACAAAATCAGGTTGCGTTTTTCCAGCACATGCGACAATGTTACCGGATTGCCTTTTATATCGTTTAGCGTAAAATCAGGAACAAAAGTTCCGGGATTCATTTTTCGGTATTCCAGTTTTCGCTCCAGGTTGGTTTTTTCATCGGCCGGGCAAATATTTCCACTGTAATTTTCGGAGATGTGGTTCAATACTTTTTCCATTCTTAGCCCTTCAAAACCATCCACAAGGTAATTTAAAATGAATTCAGCCACCTTTTCGTTTGCACCCTGAAGGTGAACCATAATTTTATCAACCGCTTTAATGTAGGCCGCTTCCCTTTGCCCATGACTGTAGCCGGGCCGGTTGTAACTCACCAGGTAATCAAAAACCTTATTGGTTAAAACCGGAGAATTTATCAGTGCCTCATCTGAAAAATCAACGTATCTGAAAAATTCATGCTGAAACGCCTCTCTCCTCTCCTCTTCAGTCAGGTAGCCATCGCGGAGCGGTTCCCTGAATGTTTGAATAAGCCGGGAGGCAAAAAGTCCGGGGTTATCATTCACTGTTTTTTCAATAAATCGGTCCCGCTCCATTTGCAGTTGATTAAACGCATTGGCTTTTTGAGAAGCCTGTTGTTCCAGTTCAGCTAAATTTGTTTCAGCCGGTGAAAAAGATTTTGCTGCTGTTATCTTATCCTGATAATAATCCACTTCTTTTTCCAGCAATTCCAGTTCCTCATTCAGCAATTGTTCTTTCTGTAAAAAATTAAACCACACGCTGTTTTCGTCCGACCGTAAAACCTTCAAACTATCCTGCGGTGCTTTAAAATTTGTTTCAAAAACAACGTCTTCTTTGTTGAAAATAAAATTGAGTTGCTGCGGCGGTTCGTCCATTACTTTTGCATAAGTGGTTTGCCCAAAAACAAGGCGGTACATCCCCGGAGATGCATTTACAGGAAACTGCCAACTGAACTCCTTTACCTGGCGCCCCGAAGTCACCTGCTGAATTTCCAATGTATCCAATGGCGTGAATTTATCGCCGCTTATATTTCCCAAAACTACCGGGTTGCCGGGTTGGTTTTTTATGCTGACCTGCAATGTAAATGGCTGAGAAAATGCCGGACTACAAAAAAGCAACAAAATAACCGTATAAATGAAAGTCAACTGCTTCATCATCTGATTCGAATGCTTTTATTTTAAAATGAAATCGTCCCATCAAAATTAACAACTTTTCGCAGGAATCTGCTGCACTGAATCCAATATTCCTTTTTATACATTTTGATTCAAAAATAAAAACCCCCATTTTTACGCATCTAAATATCTGTAATGAAACAACTATTTTTATCATCACTCTTCATCTTACTTCTTTCCTGCTCCGGGGAAAAACCGCAAAAAGAAAATGTTGAAAAAAATCCGGAGGCTCAACAAGAATCAGTAACAGAAAAAAGTGCGGAGCAGCCAGTAAAAGTGGTTGCTCCTGCCACCGAAATGATTTATTTTGAAGGCGGCACTTTTATGATGGGGTCTGAAAACGGGCTTCCAAACGAAGCACCTGTTCACGAGGTGAATGTGGAACCGTTTTACATCGATAAATCGCCGGTTACGGTTGCACAATTTCGTCAGTTTGTGGAGGTAACCGGATTTAAAACCGAAGCTGAAAAATTTGGCGACTCGGGCGTTTTCAGTTTCGAGCGTCAGCAATGGGAACTGCTGCCGGGAGCTACCTGGCATAAACCGTTTGGCCCCGACGGACCGGAAGCTGAAGAAAACCACCCGGTAACCCATGTGAGCTGGAACGATGCCATTGCCTATGCCAACTGGGCGGGCAAGCGGCTTCCCACCGAAAAAGAGTGGGAATATGCTGCCCGGAGCGGAAAAAACAGCGGAGAGAAATTTAGCTGGGGAAATGAAGTATCGGTCAACGGGAACTACTTTGCCAACACCTGGCAGGGTTCGCTCGAAGCACCGGAAACAAAAGACGGCTACCTGTTTACCTCGCCGGTGGGTGTGTTTGGCGAAAACGAAGCCGGGCTCACCGACATGGGCGGAAATGTGTGGCAGTGGTGCGCCGGAAATTACAAACCCTACCCCGGAAACGACGAACCGGTGCGCGAAGATCCCAACGTAAAAATAATTCGCAGCGGATCGTTTTTTTACGACACCAGCGGCGAAGACAGCTTTGCAGTGAGCGGACGTTCGATGAATTCACACGAAACTTCGCTGTTTAACACAGGCTTTCGATGTGCAAAGGATGCTGAATAATATTATTCTCTGCCAAAAGTTTATAAATTTATGGCCTGAAAATCTATAGTCTAATTCTTTAAAATGTATTAAATCATAAAAAAACCTTTCATTATGAACAAAATGAATCGAAGAAACTTCATTGGCAAAGCAGCCGCAGGCGCTGCTGCCGTAACCATTATTCCGCGTCACGTAATGGGCGGAAAAGGATTTGTTGCTGCCAGCGATCGCATCAACCTCGGGTACATCGGTACCGGGAAACAGATTTATACCCTGCTGAACAGCATCGGGGCAGTAAAAGAAACTGTTGCAGTGGCTGCCAGTGATGTGTACAGGCAGAAACTCGAACTTTTTGTGGATGCCGCCAATAAAAACAACGCCGACAAAGGCATCAACGAAAAAGTGACGCCTTACCCTTATTATCGTGAGTTGCTCGAGCGCAACGACATCGATGCCGTAGTGATTGCCACTCCCGACCACTGGCATGCGCAAATTGTAGTGGATGCTGCCAAAGCGGGCAAAGACATTTACTGCGAAAAACCGCTGGCACTGACAGTTGCCGAAGGACGTGCCATGGTGAATGCCACCCGCAAGTACGACCGCGTTTTCCAAACCGGCAACATGCAGCGCTCGTGGCGCGATTTCCGGCATGCTGTGGAACTGGTGCGTAACGGATACATCGGCAATATTGTAGAGATTAACGTAAGTGTAGGCGAACCGGTAAAACAGTGCGATCTGCCTACACAACCTACTCCTGAAGGGCTCGACTGGAACGAATGGGTTGGCCCGTCGCTTTACCGCGGATACCACGAAGATCTGGCCCCCACAGATGTTGAAGGCCCGTGGGCCTGGTGGCGCGGCTATCGTAACTTTGGCGGCGGACTGATTACCGACTGGGGCGCGCACATGTTCGATATTGCGCAGTGGGCACTGGACATGGACCACTCAGGACCAACCAATTTCCTTCCGCCGGTTGGAGAAGACCCGGTAACAGGGTTAACCATGATTTATGAAAACGGCGTGCGCATGAACCACAAACAGTGGGGTACCGACGACGACTTTAATGCCGTTCAGTTTATCGGAACCGAGGGACGGATTGAAGTAAGCCGCAGTTTCCTGCGTACCTTCCCCGACAAAAGCCTGGCAAAAGCAGAACTAAAACCGGGTGACAAGCGCGTGTACTACAGCGACAACCATTACCAGGACTGGGTGGATGCAATGAAAAAACGCACCAGGCCTGTTTCGGATGTTGAAACCGGGCACC
>DATFJO010000390.1:0-9679 GCA_035269145.1 Tangfeifania sp.
GCCAATGCCCAACTGGATAAACAACTACCCGAATTATCTTTTTATCGACCTGAAACTTTCGGAAAATGCAAAGCCCGGCAGTTTCGACCTGCTGTTTCAAAAAGAAAATGAAACGATTGAAACTTACAAGTACGAATTAAAAGCCCGCAAAAAAGGTTCTGCCAGCCGCAAAGGTTTTGATCAGTCGGATGTGATTTATTTGATTACCCCCGACCGTTTTGTGAACGGAAATCCGGAGAACGACCAGGTGGAAGGCATGAAAGAGTTACCCGACCGAACAGACAAAGACGGCAGGCACGGCGGAGATATCCGCGGAATTATCAACTCGCTGGACTACCTTCAGGAAATGGGATTTACAGCAGTTTGGCTCAACCCGGTGCTTGAGAACAATATGACACAGGTTTCGTACCACGGTTATTCAGCCACCGATTTTTACAAAGTTGACCCGCGCTACGGTTCCAATGAAGAGTACCGCGAACTGAACGACGAACTCGACAAACGTGGCATGAAACTGATTATGGATATGATATTCAACCACTGCGGTTCGGAACACTGGTGGATGGAAGACCTGCCAATGCCCAACTGGATAAACAACTACCCGAATTATAAAATTACTTCGCACCAGCGCACCGTGAACCAGGATCCCCATGCGTCCAAATCAGATTATGAAGCCATGGTTGAAGGCTGGTTTGTGCCCACCATGCCCGACCTGAACCAGGAAAATGAGTTTATGTCCACCTACCTCATCCAAAACAGTATTTGGTGGATCGAGTACGTCGGACTGGAAGGAATCAGGCAGGACACCTGGCCTTATCCCGACAAGCACATGATGACCGAATGGACAAAACGGGTACTCGAAGAATACCCGGATTTCAACATTGTAGGCGAAGAGTGGAGCCTCAATCCGGCAATTGTTTCCTACTGGCAAAAGGGCCAGAATAATTTCGACGGTTACGAATGCCATCTGCCGAGCCTCATGGATTTTCCGCTGCAAAGTGCAGTTAGCAGAGGTTTGACAAATGAAGAAGGTTGGGGGTCAGGACTTATTGAAATGTATGAAATGCTGGCCAACGACTTTTTGTATCCCGACCCGGATAACCTGGTTGTGTTTCCTGACAACCACGACATGTCGCGCTTTTTTGTGCAAATGGGCGAAGATGTGGATTTGCTGAAAATGGGAATTGCTTATTTCCTGACAATCCGCGGAGTCCCGCAATTGTATTACGGCACCGAAGTTCTGATGACACACGAAGGAAGCGACCACGGCAACATCCGTGCTGAATTCCCCGGCGGCTGGAACGACCATAAAACAAATGCTTTTACCGGCGAAGGATTAACTTCTGAACAGAAAGAAATGCAGCAATACATATCAATCATCCAAAACTGGCGGAAAAACAAAGAAGTGGTGCACACCGGAAAACTGATGCATTTTACGCCCGAAGATGGTATTTACACCTACTTCCGATACGATGAAGATGAGACAGTGATGGTGGTATTAAACAAAAACCAGGAGGAAAAATCGCTTTCAACAAAGCGATTCAGTGAAATTATGGGGGGATATTCTTCGGGAAAGGAAATAATTACGTCGGAAACTATTTCTGATCTTTCTGAAATAAAAATTCCTGCAAAAGCGGCAATGATTATTGAACTGAAGTAGAAAAGATAACCTGTTGGCGGAATTAAATCATAGAACGCTGAACCACAGTTCGACTCCGCTCACTGTGACCGTCAGACTGAGCGTAGTCGAAGTCTGAAAATCAGTTCGGTGAAAAATAATTCCGCCAACGCGTAAAAGATAATTATTTTTTATGAACAACCGTAGGAATTCGCGCTATTTCCTGCGGTCGACCGTAGGAATTCGCGCTATTTCCTACGGTGCTGTTTCAAAAATCATTAACTTTGAAGAAAAAGTAATGATAAAAAGAACAATTGAGGAAAATATCAAACAGCAGCTTCACGACAAGCGAAAAATAATTGTGCTTTACGGACCAAGACAAGTAGGAAAAACTACACTGGTAAATTCAATAATTAGTGGGTTTCATGGAAAAGTATTAAAAATAAATGCCGATGAACAGATTTACAATGAAGTACTTTCTTCGCGTGATTTTTCAAAATTAAAAGGGCTAACAGAGGGCTATGATTTACTTTTTATTGATGAAGCACAACGGATTACAGACATTGGAATTAACCTGAAAATCTTGTACGACAACTTGCCGGAATTGAAAATAATTGTAACAGGATCATCTTCACTTGATCTGGCGAACCGTGTGAATGAGCCGCTAACCGGAAGAATCATAACCAATAATCTTTACCCGATTTCAATTTTGGAATGGCAAAATTTTATTGGGTTGAACGATTTCGAAGTCACTCAACAACTTGAAGAACTGATTCTTTATGGCATGTATCCTGAAATATTCTCCTGGCAAAATTTCAATCAGAAAAGAAAATACCTGGAAGATTTATGCAACTCGTATTTATACAAAGACATACTTTCGCTAACCAATATTAAATACCCGGAAAAACTGAACCAGTTGTTAAAATTGATTGCCTATCAGAACGGACAACTGGTTTCGTTGCAGGAGCTGGCCACTACCCTGCAAATACACCGGGAGGCACTTGCCAATTATATCAACTTACTTGAAAAAAGTTTTGTGATTTTTAGATTATCCGGGTTTAGCAGAAACCTGCGAAAAGAAGTTGTGAAAATGGATAAAATTTATTTTTATGACACCGGTGTGAGAAATACCCTGATAAATGATTTTAATTCGCTCCAATTCAGAAACGACAAAGGACAGCTTTGGGAAAATTTTATTCTGGCCGAGCGAATGAAAGCAAATGCTTACGATGGAACTTTTGTAAACAGCTATTTTTGGCGGACCTATTCCGGAGCTGAATTGGATTTGGTTGAAGAAAAAGATGGCCGGTTAACCGGTTATGAGTTCAAATGGGGAAACAAAATAACCGGGGCACCAGCTTCATGGACCGACAATTATGCAGATTCATTATTCTACTGCATTAATAATGATAATTTTGTGAAGTGGCTTAAACAGAATGAATAAAATTTGAAACATGAACAAAATTACATTCAAATTTCAGCAAATAACAGTTTTTTCAATTGCACTTGCATTGGTTTCATGCAATTCCACGTCAGAGCGAAACACCCAAAAACCTGAAGAAGATGAATATTACGTTGCTGCGTATGTATGGCCCTCATGCCACCACGACGAGCGGTTTGGCGACATGCTGTGGCCCGAAGGAACGGGCGAATGGGAAATCATAAAAAAAGGAACTCCCCGGTTTGAGGGCCACTACCAGCCCAAAGTTCCGTTGTGGGGATACGAGCTGGACGATGACCCGCAAGTGATGGAAAAATGGATAGATGCGGCCACTGATCATGGTGTGAATGTTTTTATTTTCGACTGGTACTGGTTCGATGAAGGCCCGTTTCTGGAAAGCTCGCTGAACAATGGCTTTCTGAAAGCCGGCAACAAAGATAAAATGCAGTTTTACCTTATGTGGGCCAACCACGATGTGCGCCGAAACTACTGGAACGTGCATAAATTTGCTAACGATACTTCCATTATGTGGGAAGGCGCCGTTGACCGGGAAAACTTCGAAATTATAGTGGACCGGGTCATTCAAAATTATTTCAGCCAGCCCAACTATTTTAAAATTGACGGATGCCCGGTTTATTCGGTATTCAGCATTTACAACCTGATTAAAAGTTTTGGCTCGGTGGAAGAAACCCGGAAGGCCATCGACTATTTCAGAGAAGAAACCAAAAAGGCCGGGTTTCCTGATTTGCATCTCCAACTGATAGTTTTTGAATCTCCCAACCAGCAACTGCAGCAGAACCTGGAAACAATTGGAGTAAACAGCGTAACAAAATATAACTGGGGAGGTCCGCATCCGGAAGATTACATTCAGTGGGGAACCGAATCGGTGGAACGCCGAAAACAATGGGACGAAACAGCCTCGATTCCCTATTTCCCCAATGTTTCCATAGGCTGGGACGATACGCCTCGCTTCCCGCATAAAGGAAAAGAAGATGTGGTGCATTACAATAAATCGCCCGAAGGTTTTGCTGCCCACATGCAAAAAGCCAAAGAATATTGCGATGATCATCCGGATCAACCCAAACTGATTACCATTTTTTCGTGGAACGAATGGATTGAAGGCGGCTATCTTTTGCCCGATATGAAATACGGATTTGACCACCTGGAGGCTGTAAAAAAGGTGGTTGAAGAAAAATATAGTCCATATCCCCTGGAATAAAGCCAAACTCCTGCTGTCGAAATGATTGCGGGATTAAAATAATTTAAATCCCTAAAAAGGCCATGAATATTGATTTTCATTCATTTTGAGTTGATTGGGAATAAAAAAAAATGAGTTTTTATTAAACCTTTTCAAACGAAACATGTTTAAAAGGTTGTAACAATGATTTAAAAATTTGACCCACCATACAGATGGTTTGGTTTTTGGTTTAGTTTAGGTTTAGGTTGATTGAGAAAAGGCTGGTTATTGAACCGGCCTTTCTTTTTTTACTGATTTTCAGTATTTATCTTTTCATGATTCCGTAGCACATAATTTTAAGAATGGTATCAACACTTCGCTCGAGGTTTACTTCGCCGTAATGACCTGCAGAAAGCGGCATTTCAAGTCCTTTAATTGCAGTGGTTATTCCAATTGCAGCCAGGTTGAAATCGTAAATTTCAAACTCATTTTTACGTACACCTTCAATTAAAATTCGTTTTATCATCCTGATTTCGTCCTGCTCATAACGGTGTTTTACCTCCTCTATAAATTCAACAGCAGTTACATCGTTTTCAATGGCATGGTAAAAATTGGCCAGGCTTCTGAAAGTTTTCAGTTTGGTAAGAATATAATCGCGCAACTTATCTACAGGGTCTGTATTCCGGTTAATAACAATTTCCAGTTCGCGGGCCAGAATCTCGACTTCTTTCATAATCACAGCCTGAAAAAGGTCTTCCTTACTTTCAAAATAATAATAAAGCGAACTTTTCCCTTTTCGCACTGCATTGGCAATGTCGTCGAGCGTAGTTTTTTTGTAACCGTATTTACTGAAAATCTCACGGGCAATTTTTAGAATATTCTCGCGATTCGCGTCTCTTTTAGTGCCATTTTCTGTAGTAGTCTGCATCGTATCTGTTTGTTTTGCTGCATTAATCAGTAAACAAATATAACTATTTATTTTACCTGAAAAACCATTTTGAACTTTTAACTTTTGCAGACGAAAGCAATATTAAACAAACAGGAGGCCTGTAAATTCTTTAATTCGGGGCTACTTAAAATTCAAACTGAACTTTTTCATCCTGGTCATTTACCAGTTGTAAATCAAGTTGTTTACGTTCGAGATTGGTGCGCCATATTTTTACTTTTACGTCGGCACCCAACTGGTAGGTTTTTTTATGATGCCGCCCTACCAGTGCATAGTTCTTCTCATCGAACTCATAGAAATCATCATCCAGTTCGCGAATGGGAACCATGCCTTCAATTTTGTTTTCCAATTCCACGTAAATACCCCAGTCGGTTACGCCGGAAATTACACCGGCAAAAACCTCTCCCACATGATCCTGCATAAATTCAACCTGTTTATATTTGATGGAAGCCCGCTCTGCATTTACTGCACGTGATTCCATAACAGAGGAATGGCGGCACATGTCTTCATATTTCTGTTCGCTGGCTGAACGCCCTCCTTCGAGGTATTTCTCGAGAAGGCGGTGTACCATCATATCGGGATAACGCCGGATGGGAGATGTAAAATGCGTGTAATAATCAAACGAAAGCCCGTAATGCCCTATATTCCGCGTGGAGTATTCAGCTTTTGCCATTGAGCGAACGGCCAGTGTTTCTACTACATTTTGCTCTTTTTTACCTTTTACGTGCTGCAGCAACTGATTCAGAGAGTTGGAAATTGCCTTGGTGGAGGTCATTTGAATTCCGTAACCAAACCGGTGGATAAATGTATTGAAAGATTCCAGTTTTTCCAGGTCGGGTTTGTCATGAATGCGGTAAACAAAAGTTTTTGCTTTTTTCTGTTTCCCGGGATTCCCGATAAATTCAGCCACGCGTTTGTTGGCCAGCAGCATAAATTCTTCGATTAACTGATTGGCCTCCTGCGCCTGTTTGAAATAAACGGAAAGCGGTTTACCTGTTTCATCTATATTGAATTTGATTTCAACACGGTCGAATGCAATCGATCCTTTTTTGAAACGCTCATCACGCAGCTTTATAGCCAGCTCATTCAATTTTAAAATCTCCGAAGACAATTCTCCCTCTCCGGTTTCAATCACTTTTTGTGCTTCCTCGTAGGTAAAACGCCGATCGGAATGAATAACTGTTTTCCCAAACCATTCTTTTACCACGCCAGCCTTTTCGTTCATTTCGAAAACCGCAGAAAAACAAAGCTTGTCTTCATTTGGGCGCAGCGAACAAACCCCGTTTGAAAGTCTTTCGGGGAGCATGGGAACAACCCTGTCGACAAGGTAAACCGATGTAGCGCGGTCCTGAGCTTCCTCTTCAATCAGCGTATTTGCAGTAACATAGTGGGTAACATCGGCAATGTGAACGCCCACTTCCCAGTTACCGTTAGAAAGTTTTTGCAAAGAAAGCGCATCGTCAAAATCTTTTGCATCGGCCGGGTCGATGGTGAAAGTGGTAATATCCCTGAAATCCCGGCGCCTTTTGTATTCTTCTTTTGGAATTTCGAGCGGAATTTTTTCCGCTGCTTTATCCACTTTATCCGGGAACCGGTGAGGCAGTTCATATTCTGCGAGAATTGCGTGCATCTCTGCATCATTGTCTCCGGTATCGCCCAACACATCCACAATTTGCCCAAAGGGGCTGCGGGCTTTCGGGGGCCATTCAATTATTTCTGCAATGGCTTTCTGCCCGTCTTTTGCACCCTTCAGTTTATCTTTCGGAATAAAGATATCGAAACTCGCCTTTCCCGATGGAACCAGAAACGCAAAATTACTCGACACTTCCACAGTACCCACAAAATGGGTTTTGGCACGTTCGACAATCTCAGTGACTTCGCCCTCCAAATCATGCTTTTTACGGCGGGCATACAAATGCACTTTTACTTTGTCGCCGTCCATTGCATGGTTCAGGTTACGCGACGATACCAGCACCGGCTGTTCCGTTTCATCGCTGTTAATATACGCGAAACCCTGGCGCTGCATTTCAACCACCCCGCAAATTGTGCCGGTTTTTGCTTTCAGTTTGTATTTTCCATGTGCCACCTGATCGAGATAATCATCGTCGGTCAGTTCTTTCAAAGCCACATTTATCAACTGGCGGCCCTGTGGATCTCCAATTCCCAGCCATGACGATATCTGTTTATAGTTTACTGTTTTCCCTCCTTCTTCGTAAAGAACGGAAAGAATAATACTTTTTAATTTCTTCTTATTTAATGCAACTGATTTTTTAAGTTTTCGGCGTTGCTTGTTCTTCTTTTTGGCCATCGATTTCTTTTTTAATTATTGGCAAGTTAAATTTTTTATCTGAATTCAACGAAATTCAGTCTCCTGAACATTCAGGTTTTTTAGCAGTTTATTGCTATATATTTAACAACCCATAACATTCAATGTTTGCAGGAATTTGTATGTTTGTACTTCGTTTTTTGAGAACAATGAAAATCATTGATAAATTACCATATTTTATAGTTGCCGGATTCGCATGGATTGTCATCATTTCGTCGTGTGCCAACCAGGGTATGCCCACCGGCGGCGCGAAGGACACGATTCCTCCGGTGCTCATAAGCACCGTACCCGGCTACAAAGCCCTGAATTATGAGGGAGAAGAAGTGCAACTGACTTTCAACGAATTTATTATCCCGGATGCTGTTTCAGAAAAACTGGTAGTGTCTCCACCGCTGGAAAAACGACCGACGATTCTTACCAAATCAAAAACACTCATCATCCGTTTTAATGAAGAGTTAAAAGACAGCACCACTTATTCGCTCGATTTTAAAAGTTCGGTAGTGGATAATAACGAGCAAAATCCACTGGAAAATTTACGTTTTTCATTTAGCACCGGCGCTGTTTACGATTCGCTGAGAGTTGCCGGCAAGGTACTTAACAGTTTTAACCTCGAGCCCGTGGAAGAAACGCTGGTGATGTTGCATAAAAACCTTCACGACTCCGCTGTTTACACAGTCACCCCCGATTATATTGCAGAAACCGATGAGGAAGGAAATTTTTTAATAACGAATATTGCGCCGGGCAAATATCACCTCTTTTCGATTGCAGACATAAACAACGATTTACACTATAACGAAGGAGCTGAGAAAATTGCTTTTGTGGATTCGGTAATTGCTCCGCGGGCTGAATTTCATGCTGAAGCCGATACAATTGTGACTGGCATGGATTCGCTGTTAGTAGAGGGGCATACTCATTTCTATCCGGCGCCGAAATTTCTCCGTCAATTTAAGGAAGATTTATTTGAACAATATGTGAAAAAGGCAGAAAGGAATTCAAGGTATAAATCGACTTTTGTTTTTAACGAACCTGTGAAAGACACTTTTTCCCTTCAACCACTTGGGGCAGAACCGGAGGACTGGTATATTTCTGAACCGGATGAGAACTTTGACTCCCTTACGGTTTGGTTTGCAGATACCACGCTGGCAGGCAGGGATACGATCCCGGTTGAATTTTCCTATTTCCAGCTCGATTCCATGGACCGGATTTACCTCAAAACAGATACAACTGAATTAATTTTTACTGAAAAAACAGAGCAATCCAGCCGAAGAAGAAGAGGCCGTGAAGCAGCCGAAGAAGAAGAAGGCCCTGAACCAATTCCTCAGTTTAACTGGTCGACCAACATTCAGTCGTCGGCATTCGACTTAAATGAAGATGTGCTGCTGACGGCGCCCCAACCTTTAAAAAGCATCGATACTTCAGGGATTGCATTGTACCTGACCGCTGACACGTTAAAAAATCCTCTGCAATTCAAGTTTACAAAAGACACCCTTGCCTGGCGCACTTACCGGATTTCACACAACTGGGAGCCTGAAACAAATTACACCCTTGAAATCGATTCGGCGGCAGCAGTAAATATCTATGAAATCACAAGTAAAAAATTCAGTAAATCAATAAAAACCCGGGAAGAAGATTATTACGGGTCTATAATCCTTGAATTAACGGGAGTTGACGGGCAGGTTATTTTGCAACTTCTTGAAAACAATGAGGCTGAAGATGTGATTACGCAAAAAATTACCGACGAAAACAAAACAGTAGTTTTTAATTTTCTTGATCCGGATAAATACAAAGTCAAAATTATTTACGACCGCAACAGAAACGGCAAGTGGGATACCGGCAGTTACCAGGACAAATTCCAGCCCGAGAAAGTAGCATACATAAACGAAGTAATTAAAGTCCGTTCGAACTGGGAGTGGAAATATGCATGGGACGTTGCTCCCGATCCTGATTTCATTAAAAACATAAGGGACAAGGAACTCGAAGAACAGAGAAGAAAAGAGGCCGAAGAAGAAGCAAGAGAAGAGGCTGAAGGACAAAATAACAGGAACCAGCAACAAAACAATTTACTGGGACCAGGTGGAGGTGGAGGACTTCAACCTCTCAGAAGATAACGCTGATCAAACGTTTTTTCCAGGGTGAAAAACCAAATCTCTGTAATTGAGCGTTCTTTTTTCACA
>DATFJO010000391.1:0-8418 GCA_035269145.1 Tangfeifania sp.
TGCTTTATGAAAACGACCTCAGGAAAAAAAAGCCCTTTAGGAGAAGTATTTGGATTCCCTATTGAAAACGATAGTTCAAAAGCAAAGCGCTACCGAAAACAGAAACTTTGCCCATACAATAATAAAGTTCCAAATTGCACAAAAGACAAAGCCAACAATCCACTCGGAGTATGCAGTATCTGGCACAATGATGTACCTGTTATAACATGTCCAATGAGATTTAGAGAAGACTGGATTATTATTGAAAATGCAGCTAATTTTGCATTTGGAGCAGATGCAAACTGGACATCTTTATCTGAAATAAAATTAGTTGACAAAAATGGCCAGTCAGCTGGAAACATTGATTTTGTATTAATTCAATACGATAAAAATGGTCAACTTATTGACTTTTTATCCCTTGAAGTACAGGGAGTATATATTTCCGGTAACCTTAGAAATCCATTTGAAAAATATATCAATAAACCATCACAGAATTTTGAATGGCCAACAGGATATAATTATCCGAAACCTGATTATCTATCTTCTTCAAGGAAACGTTTAATTCCGCAAATGTTATACAAAGGTGGAATTTTTAAGTCATGGAAAAAAAAGCAAGCAGTCGCTCTTCAAAAATCCTTTTTTGACACCCTGCCAGTACTTCCTGCTACATCAGAATCGAAAGCAGATATTGCATGGTTTCTATATGATCTTGAATACAATAAGAAAGAAAATTGCAATCATTTATTTCTTTCGGAGATTATTTATACTGAATTTGAGCCAGCCCTATTGCGTATTACAACTCCTGAACCTGGAGATATTACTAATTTCATAAAAATACTACAAAACCGACTTGACGAACATTTAGATAAAAATCCTCCGGATGCACCATCATTAACAGATATAATCAGTAGCTAAAATGAGTAGACAATTAACATTGTTTGATACAAAAACAAAAAAGTCAACCCAACCGGTTGTTAATGTAGCCTCTGTACCACAAAGGAGCCCATTTCGATATCCAGGAGGAAAAACCTGGTTGATCCCGGTTATCAGAAAATGGCTCAAACAATCAACCGAGACAAAAAAACTTATTGAACCATTTGCGGGGGGAGGGATAGTGAGTTTAACTGCAGCATTTGAAAATTTGGCAGAAAAAATTACCATGGTCGAGCTTGACGCTGAAGTAGCAGCGGTTTGGGAAGTGATCATAAATGGAGACCATGAATGGTTAGCTAATAAAATCTATTCCTTCGACTTAACTCCAGAAAATGCCAACAACATTTTACAAACAAAAGACAAAAGCATTAAAGAACAGGCGTTTAGTACAATTCTTAAAAACAGGATTTTTCATGGAGGCATCATTACAAAAGGATCGGGTTTAATTAAAAATGGAGAAAATGGCAAAGGAATTAAATCCAGGTGGTATCCTAAAACCCTGTATGACAGAATCAATGCTGTTGGATACATTAAAAACAAAGTAAATTTTATTTCTGGCGATGCCTTTGAAGAATTAGAGAAAATAAAAAATATAGAGAATACATACTCATTCATCGATCCGCCATATACTCTTGCCGGAAAAAGATTATATACTCATTTCAATATTGATCATGATGCTTTATTCGCTTTAACTGCTCAATTAAAAGGTAAATTTTTGCTGACCTATGATGATACTGAAGAAATTAGAAAATTAGCTAATAAATACAACCTTAAGTTTCGTTTAATTCCAATGAAAACAACACATCACATTCAAAAAAACGAAATAATTATTTCTGATAATTTTGATTGGTGGAGATAAATACTATAAATGATATAATGAAAAATTTAGAACCTCATAGCACGCTCTATGTCGCGTTTTGAATCTTTTTGTTTCAGGGTTTCGCGTTTATCGTACATTTTTTTACCGCGGGCCAGGGCAATTTCGAGTTTCGCCAAACCACGGTCGTTAACAAACAGGCGGGTGGGAACAATTGTCAATCCAGACTCCTTGGTTTTTCGTTCCAGTTTTTGCAGTTCCTTTTTATTCAGCAGTAATTTACGGTCGCGTTTGGCTTCATGGTTCGTATGTGTTCCCATTTCATATTCAGAAATATGAATGTTTCGGGCATACAATTCACCACTGAAAAACTGGCAATAAGCGTCGCTTAAATTAACTTTTCCATTACGGATTGATTTTATCTCGGTGCCTGTCAACCGCATTCCGGCAACAAGTTTTTCAATCAGTTCGAATTCAAAAGAAGCTTTCCGGTTTTTAACGTTAATATTTCCTTTTTGATGTGCCATTACAAGTATGCGGTTAAAAGTTTCGACAAGAAAACACTTAAAAAGCTAAAGATAAAAAAGTTTACCAGAATAGTTGATAGCGCATATTTTTCAAGTTTGCGCTGTGGAAAATCCAGCAATTGTTTTGCTCCTGCCCAGAAAATGTAAAAGCTGTACAAACCAAGGGCATCCAACACATAGAGAAACGGAAAAAGACCGGTAATTATGGAAACAAGCAATAACGGGATCATGGAAAATACCACCAGCATTTGAGCTGTTTTTCGCCGTTTTTGCCCGCCAAAAGTCCGAATGAGTTCGTTGGTGAAGAAAACCGAAAAAAGGTATTGCAGCAAAAAAAGCAAAATTTCCCGCGAAGCTTTCATAAGGGCAAACCCTGCATAAAAGTGGTTGTTCCTGAAAAACTCACCTGTAAAAACAGCCAAACCGGCCATAAGCAAAAGCGGGAAAAAATACCCCGACAGCAGTTTTCGTGATTTTATTTCATTTTCTTTTTGAAGCCCCCAGAACTCTTTGGGTTTAAAAATGATATCCTGAATCGACACAAAAATATTTCTTAACAAAGCTACCATCCTTCTCTTTTCAGTTTGGTACAAAAATACATTTAATTGGGAATTCAGAAAAAGTGATCCGGTTTTTAACAGAAATTATAGATTTTATAATCTGGAAGAAAATTCAGTTATTTCTTCTTCTCTTCCAACAATTTTTCAAGTGCAAACATTTCGTCGCGCAAACGGGCTGCCTCAATAAAGTCGAGTTCTTTGGCGGCGGCTTTCATCTGTTTTTTGGTTTTGGCAATGGTTTTTTCCAGTGCATCAGGAGTCATGTATTGTACTACAGGATCGGCAGCAACATCGGGTTGAATTGCATCAGCATATTCATCCGGCTTTTTGCCACTCCGGTATTCATAACCAATTATTTCGCGTGTGGGTTTAATAATCTGGGTCGGAACAATGTTGTTTTCCTCGTTGTATTTCAACTGTTTTTCGCGCCTGTAGTTGGTGGAATCGATGGTGCGCTGCATCGAGTCGGTAATTTTATCGGCATACATAATTACCATGCCGTTGAGGTTACGGGCAGCGCGACCGGCCGTTTGGGTAAGCGAACGCTCCGAACGGAGAAACCCTTCTTTGTCGGCATCGAGGATAGCCACCAGCGATACTTCCGGCAAATCGAGTCCCTCGCGCAGCAGGTTGATTCCAACAAGCACGTCAAACTCGCCTTTGCGCAGTTGTTCCATAATTTCCACCCGCTCCATGGTATCCACATCCGAGTGAATGTAGCGTGTTTTCACTCCCATGTTGAGCAGGTATTTCGAAAGCTCTTCGGCCATTCGTTTAGTAAGCGTAGTAACCAGTACCCTTTCATTTTTTTCGATGCGCTGGTGAATTTCATGCAGCAGGTCGTCAATCTGGTTAGTGCTGGGCCGCACATCGATAACCGGGTCAAGCAGGCCGGTTGGCCGGATAATCTGTTCTACCACCACACCTTCGCATTTGGCCAGTTCGTAATCGGCAGGTGTGGCGCTAACATAAACCAACTGATTCACAATATTTTCAAATTCTTCGAACTTCAACGGGCGGTTGTCAATGGCAGCAGGCAGGCGGAATCCGAATTCAACCAATGTTGTTTTTCGTGAATTGTCGCCACCGTACATGGCCCTGATTTGCGGGATGGTAACATGACTTTCGTCGATAATGCACAAAAAATCATCAGGAAAATAATCGAGCAGGCAGAATGGCCGGGAGCCCGGGCTGCGTCCGTCAAAGTAGCGCGAATAATTTTCAATGCCCGGACAGTAGCCCAGTTCACGCATCATTTCCAAATCGTATTCGGTTCGCTCCTCGATGCGTTTGGCTTCCTGATTTTTCCCGATTTCCTGAAAATAATCGATTTGCGCCACCAAATCATCCTGGATTTGTTTAATGGCTGAATTCATCCGCGATTTGGTAGTAACAAAAATATTGGCAGGATAAATCACCACATCATCCATTTGGCCGTAAGTCTGACCGGTTAAAGGATCGAAGCTCGAAATTTCCTCAATCTCATCGCCCCAGAACACAATCCTGATCCCGGTGTCGGCATAGGCCGGAAAAATATCGACCGTGTCGCCTTTTACCCTGAAATTGCCCCGTTGAAAGTCCACTTCCGTACGCGAATAAAGTGCATCCACCAATTGCCGGAGCATTGCATTTCGGGAAACAGGTTGCCCAACCTTCAACTCAGTAATATTGGCATGAAAATCCTCAGGGTTCCCGATTCCATATAAACATGAAACCGATGAAACTACCACCACATCGCGCCTGCCGGAGAGGAGTGAAGAAGTGGTACTCAACCGCAGTTTTTCAATATCCTTATTAATAGAAAGGTCTTTTTCAATGTAAGTATCGGTGGTTGGAAGGTAGGCCTCGGGTTGGTAATAATCGTAATATGAAACAAAATATTCAACTGCATTATCGGGGAAAAACTGCTTCATTTCGCCGTACAACTGTGCCGCCAGCGTTTTGTTGTGGCTCAGAACCAGAGTAGGCCGCTGCACTTTCTCAATTACATTGGCAGCGGTAAAAGTTTTACCCGACCCGGTAACACCGAGCAGCGTCTGAAACCGGTCGCCATTCTCAATTCCTTCAGCAAGCTGCCGAATTGCATCCGGCTGATCTCCAGTGGGTTTATATTCCGAGGCTACTTTAAATTTCATACTATTAAAATTGTTTATTTTTAGCGGTATAGTATGGAACTCGCATGCCCCGAAACTACTGGGTTAATCATGCTATCGGGTGTTCCGCCGACTGGCAGATTACATGCTCGTTTCATTCAGCAAAACTAACGAACTGATTCATAAAAAAGAAATTCCGGCACCGCAGAAAAAATCCGGAAAGATCCTGAATTCTTAAAAACAGGAAAGGCTGTAAAATTAAAATTCCATCCGTATTTACTTCAATTTGCATTTCATAATTACCGGACTGTGGGTTTCAAGGTTTCGCTCAATTACTTTTTCAAAACCAAACCGCTTTTTATTCAGCATTTTATGACCTGCAATCTGGTAGGTACCCAACGGAACGTACAATTCATCGTCGTCAGAAAGGTACATGGGATAATCCCATATTCCGCCATCGATGTCGTTTATGGCACGCTCAAAATAAGTCGTTTTCCAATCCGATTTCCGAATTATCAGGTAATGAGAATCTGATGCGAGCCGGTAAACCACGAAGATAAAATTCGGGTTTTCTAAGTACCGCTTAATTACCCAGTGTTTATTGTTATGGAGGTATTTTAATTTATCAATTTCATCAAAGTTATTTATTTTCTTCAAAGCATTTACAAGTGTGGGATGCGACTCGCCTTCGATTAAATAATTTGGCGAAAGGTGCCCCTGGGAAAAAGCAAAAACAGTATCTTTTACAGGTGAGAACAGGTGAAAACTATCTTTCGCCATTTCAATTACCCGCGAATAATTTAGGTCATCTGTCCGTTTATTTCCCACTTTATAGACTTCTGACAATTTGCCATTCCGAGAATATTTTGAAAGATATCCCGGGGTATTTGATTCATGAAACAAGTAAAAATTATCCCGCGAGTAAAAAAAACTGTTCCCGGTGTGCCGGGTATCAACAATTTTTCCAATGTAATTTCCTGATTCTGAAAGTGCGTGAACACCAGCCTCATCCCAAACAGCAAACTTATCATCGTATTTTAGAATATCACGCGGAGTTTGCAGCGACACAGCCTCGCTGCCAGGCCCGATTTCATTTAAAAACTTCCCGTCCTTCGAAAACCTCAGGTAACTCAAATTTCGGGAATTGCGTTGCTTAATGATAATATCGTCTTCCAGAAGTTTTAAACTTTCGATGGGTCCAATAAGTGAATCTGCGGGATACTTTAATTCAATGTACTCCAAATCAGACACAAACCGCGAAAGCACTTCCACGTTTTCGTTCTTTTTCAGAACAATTTTTTTAAAATCCACCGGATTCTGCTCTTTCCTGGAGCAACCAAACCCGACAACAATCAGTACAACTATTATTTTTAATCTATTTTTCATTTTGAGAAATGGTTTTTGACAAGTTTTATACCAAATTTCCAAAATGCTGAATCAAACCCGTACTTTTTTCTGAAAGCAAATTCTATTTTTGCTGAAAATGAAAGACTTATTAAAAAAGCAGCCACAATATCGCATTTTTAACAGTTGATAATTGTACTTTTGTTTTCCGGTATTGAAAACAATTTTATCTGTACGAATGAAAAAACGATTTTTTACAATTTTAATACTCCTGCTTTTTGTTAACGGATTGGTACCTGCGGTGGCCCAGAAAAACGAGGTGGCAGAACAATCCGTTGTTAATACTTCTGGCTTTTACGCCGGGGGCCAGGCATCGACCAACGGACTTGGATTAAATATTAAATACATTGCAAACAAGAATTTTACATTTAAAGCAGGCTACGAAACCCTTTCATTAAACCATGCATTTTCATTCAGTGAAGACGAAATGGATTTTGCCGCCGACCTGGATTATACTACCGGCGGATTGTTTTTGCTGGCCAACTGGTTTTATACAAAAAGTCTATACATATCGGGCGGAGCAATCATTAATAAGTTTCAGCCCGAAGTAGCAGGGTATGCTGTAAGCGACCTGCAATACGGCGACATTACCATTCCTGCTGAAGACGTTGGGGAATTCAACTTTTATTTTGAACCCGAAATAAAAACCTCTCCATACCTCGCAGTTGGATTCCGAAAGTTTTTCGGAAAGTCGAAACGGGTGAGTTATAATTTTGAAACCGGCTTGTATTATATTGGCAGCCCCGAAGTTACCATTGAAACTACCGGTTTGCTCAAACCTACTTCCGACGAAGCACACAACCAGAAACAAATTCTGGAGGAACAGTTTTCTGTTTATAAATATTATCCCATTGCAAAATTTGATATTGCCGTGAGGCTTTTTTAAATTGTAGCACCAAAATTTTTAATGATGAAGAATAAAAAATCGTTTCCCATAAAAACAGCCTTCCTTTTGTTGATTACAGCATTGCTGACCGGCTGCAGCGATTATCTCGACAACCCGCTGAAAGACAAAGAAACCGGCGACGATATTAATTTGCTGATTATCGATTTCAACTTTTTCAACACTCGGTTGACCTACAAATTGATCGATGCCTCCGACGGCTCTGTAATTACCGCACCTGCCACCCTGCGTTTTTCAGGAAAAAACGGCGATGACATTGTCACTTTTTCCGGAGATAAAAAGGCAGAGTTTTTAACCACACAGGGACAACTGGAACTGACAGTTGATCCGAATGTCGGAATCTCGGAGAATACACCGTTTGAGTATGCCGTGAATGTGGAAGCAGATGGTTACAACACTATTACAAAAGCTTTTCAATTGCGCAATGAAGGTAAAAAAACAATTGAACTGCGGCTTTCAAAAATTGAAGATGAAAGCGAAAATGAAACCGGAGGTACTATTGAAACCGGAAACGGAGACACGACCATTGTGTTTTCATCAGTAATTTCAGGACAACTGAAATCAACTGTGGCCGAAAAAGAATATAAAATCAGTTACAGCATTAAATGGAATGATTTGCTGAAATTTCAAGATGAAAACGGACAGCTTTTATTCAGTTCATCTGACGAAGCATGGGCTGCTTATGAAAAAGATACAAGCAATTTTATCAGCATTTCGGTAAATACTTTTTCGGCTTATGACCCGGAAGTAGATGTAATTTATATCGATGGTGTGCCTGAAAGCGTTTTATTTCATAAACTTGAAACCGGCAGTTTAAACGAAATCCTGGTAGATGGAAAAAAAGTAGGGAACTTAAACGGAGGAATT
This sequence comes from Tangfeifania sp., assembly GCA_035269145.1. Classification (GTDB taxonomy): domain Bacteria; phylum Bacteroidota; class Bacteroidia; order Bacteroidales; family Prolixibacteraceae; genus Tangfeifania. The sequence continues at coordinate 8,085 of DATFJO010000391.1, forward strand.
ATTTCTTCCAACGCATCTTACAAAAGTACACCGGATCCAGATATTTTTGGGTTTGCCACATTTGATGATGCATGGGATATTTCGGGACCCGATACAATTTACAATACATTAGACTTCAGCTACACCCTTGCAAAAGCATCTCTGGAACAACTTTGCCCGCAGGGAACAAGCATCAGATTCGAAGCCGGTGTAAAATCCAGTTTTTCAATTGATGCCGATGTGTACGATATAAATGACAATCTGCTTACTACCATCAATTTTAAAGGGAATTTCCCGGAAACTTTCGACGTGGAAAATACGCCTCAAAAAGCGGTGAAACTTGTTTTCAGAGATA
>DATFJO010000392.1:0-2729 GCA_035269145.1 Tangfeifania sp.
CTTCCATCAGTTGTTTGACAAACGGAAGGCCTCCCCGGCCATGGATTTTCAGATACGTTTCCACAAAAAACTGCATCAGCCAGGGCCACGTAGCTCCCTGGTGAATTGCGCTTTCACGTTCGTCCTGGTTTCCGTCCACGGATCCTTTGTACCTCAAATGATCGGGCGACAGGGTGCGCAGCCCCCTTTTGGTCAGTAATTTCTTTTTGGCCACGCTCAGAACCGATTTTTTCTGCTCAGTTGAAAGCGGCGAATACTTCATGGCGGCGGCAATTACCATGTTGGGCCTCACTGCCCAGTCGGTCTGCCCGTTGCGTACAACATCGGCCAGGTGCTCATGTCCTTGGTTCCAAAAAGTAGCTAAAAAAGCCCTGCCCGTTTTTATCTGAATTTTTTTCCAGTAAGCTGCAAATTCTTTTTCGCCGGCCACTTCAGCCAATTCTACAGCAAAACCGATGGAATTGTACCACAATGCATTTATTTCAACCGCAAGTCCGGCCCGTTGAACGGCCGGGGTCCCACGAACATAAGAGTTCATCCAGGTAAGCGCGGTATTTTCTTTTTCAGCATGCAGCAAACCATTGGGAGTGATTTCTATAAAACGGGGCAACGAATTGTAATACGCTTCGAGTATTGTTTTTATTGAAGAACCAAATTTTCCCCAGGTTAGTTTCTGGTTTGAATGATTTGCATCGTATTGCTGGATGGCCCAAATGTACCATAGCGGTGCATCGGCAGAGTTGTATGCCGGTTCATTTGAAGTTATCGAATCGGGGAACAAGCCGTGGTTCAGGTAAGGTTCGTAAGTTTTTAAAACCTGCTCGCAAATGATTTGGCTGTTTAGCGCATGCGCCAGCCCGGGCAGTGAAATAAATGTTTGCCGTGTGATGCTGTTGTACCAGGGATATCCGGCAATTACATCGGTTTTGTTTTTTTTGTGCAGAATAAATTGTTCGGCTGCATTGTGTAACGAACTGGCAAATGTGTAGCGGCGTGTACGTTTGTTTAACTCACGTGTAAACCGCTGTTTGAGTGAAACCGGATTAATTTCTTCAGTTCCGGCAGAAAAAACAACAGATTCGCCTTCGTTTAATTTCAGCTCAAAATAGCCGGGCACAAACAAATCTTCCAGAAAATCATAACCACGAGTCAGTTCTTTAAAATATTCTATATCGAAATACCAGTCGGGTACCGGAACGTATTCGGGTGTCCGGCTGAACTGCATAAAAAGATTTGGGTAACCTTCATAAAGCTTTGTGCTGATTCCGTTTTCCACATTTTGATACCTGGAATTAACAAACATGTTTGCTTTGCTTAGCCCATGGATGTTGCGAAACGCCAGAAAAGGCTTGATCCGGAATGTGGTTTCCCCGGGCGCTTTTTCAAGTGTGTATTTTATGAGAACCTGTTCTTTTTTTTCTATTAGAATTCTTTCCATTGTGAGTACTACCGAACCAATCCGGTAGGTGATTGCCGGGATGTGATCGAACTCGATGTTTTGGATGTATTTATGACCTTTGGGGTAATATACTCCGCCTTTGTACCGGTGAATTCCCAGGTTAAATTCTTCTTTGCCCTGCACAATGCTGACATCCAGCGAAGAGAGCAGCACGTGTTTTTCCCCGCCAAAATTTTCAATCGGGCAAACCAGCAAACCATGGTATTTCCGGGTGTTGCAGCCGTTCAATGTTGTGCTGATGTATGAACCTGCCCTGTTGGAACGCAGGATTTCGCGGTTCATCGAATATTCGAGGTTAATCAACTGTTCCTTGTCAAATTTGAGGTAGCTCATAAATCTGTTAACTAAATGATAAATAATCGATAGAACTCTCGCTGGAAATTTTAATTTCTCTAAACAAAATTAGTTGGTTTCATTTAAAATACTCGCTGCTTTTTTCAATTTCACTTATTTGTTCAGAAAAATAGTTCTTTTCCAAAACCAGATTAAGGTACGATTTTTCTTTCTGTAACTTCTGAACTTTTGTTAGGCTTTGTTTTAAAAAAAGCAGGTTTTCTCTGGTAAACTTATTAAATGGTTTATGGTTCACGGCATTTGTGATTTTTTGCACTTCTTCCGATGTTTTAATCGATGTTTTTTCAATCAGGCTGTTCTGGAATTTACTCCAAATATGTTTTATGGCAACATCTGAAATATGAATCATATCTTCGCTGTAAAACCGGTAATCACGCAATTCATCCATCACAATTTCGTAAGCCGGAAAATAACCACAGTTATTATTTTCCGTTTTTTTGATAATTTGATCCACTGCCAGCAACAATGTGGCTTTACTGCGCTGGTTTTCTACTGCGCCATCTTTCCAGTGGCGAATTGGGCTCACCGTAAAAATGATTTTAATTTCAGGATTAATTTTTCTTAATTCCTGAATGATTTCCACATATTTATTTACAATCTCATCCACTGTTAAACGAAAGCGCCTGAATTCTTTGGCCGGAATTTTATGGCAGTTGGAAACGTTTTGCCGGGTGGGCAAATATTCATACACCCATGATGTTCCGAAAGTGATAAACAGGAAATCAGTTTTTTTAAGTTTTTGTGATGAGGTTTCAATCCGCCGGTTAATATTTCCCAGCGCCTGGCTTGCATTTGCCGACGAAAACCTGCTGTGGTGAAAAAAGCTGTGCCACAGTCCACCATGCTGAATCAAATTATCTTTTGTGAAATGTTTTTTTTGAAGCAGAAATTCCAGTGCATGTGCCACCGAAACCGG
>DATFJO010000393.1:0-3562 GCA_035269145.1 Tangfeifania sp.
AGCGGAGCAGCAATCAGCGCTGCATGTCGCAATTTGCCCGATTTTGTTTTTAAAGGTTTAGCCATGTTACATAAATTGTTCTCTTCTCAAATATATAACATACTGCCTGTATTTAACGAAATCAGAATATATTTTTTGGAATTTACGGATGTTTATTTTAGCCGATAGCGTCATTTAATTTTTTAATCAGCTCATTTTTTCTCAGCGGTTTCGATACATAATCGTCGCAACCGGCTTCAATGGCTTTTTCGCGGTCGCCCTCCAAAGCATAAGCTGTTTGGGCAATAATTGGAATTTCTTTGTTTAATTTTCTGATTTCACGGGTGGCGGTGTATCCATTCATGCCCGGCATTTTAACATCCATCAGCACCAAATCAATCTCCGGGTTTTCTCTTACCATTCTGATAGCTTCCTCTCCGTTTTTGGCATGCAGTAATTCAAAATTTTCTTTCGACAGATAGCTTTCTACCAGTGAAAAACTGATGTCATCATCTTCTACAACAAGGATGGTGCATGCGGTTTGGGGTTCTATTTCTTCTTTCGGTTCATCTTGATGAAGGGCCTCTTTTTCGGCAGCAGGCAAAAGATGAACGGTGAAATGAAAAGTACTTCCTTTTCCTTTTTCCGATTCAACCCATAAATTACCGCCCAGCATTTCAGCGTATGCTTTCGATATGGATAATCCCAGGCCGGTTCCTTCGTGCCCGCGGCTAATACCTAATTCTGCCTGTTCAAACCGGTTAAAAATGGCTTCAATTTTCTCACCGGCAATCCCGATTCCCGTGTCTTTTACAAAAAATTGCAGCAGACCTTTTTTGGGTACACACCCAAATTCAATCTCACCTTCTTTTGTAAATTTTATGGCGTTTTTAATGAGGTTGGTCAAAATAGAATCCAGCTTATTTTTATCGGTGCGGATTTTTTGGTCATGCCCCGGGTTTTTACGGAGTTTCAGGCTAATTCCTTTTTGCCTGGCTTCGGGCTGAAAGAAATTTAAGTGCTCTTCCAAAACAGCTTCCAGGTTTTCATCCGAAAAATTAAGATAAGTTTGGTTCGCTTCTATTTTTGAAATTTCAATTATATCGTTGATGGTATTCAGCAACCGTTCGCCACTTTTTTTCACCAAATCAAAATAGGTGTCTTTTTCGTCTTTCGGAACACCAGGCTCACTTAAAATATCTATAAAGCCCAGAATTCCATTCATCGGGGTTCGTATTTCGTGGCTCATGTTTGCCAGGAAAGCAGTTTTCAGCCGTTCGCTCTCTTCTGCTTTTTCTTTGGCTTTAATCAACTCCTGTTCAAATTCAACTCGTTTTGTGGCATCCCTGTAATTCACCACTATGCCTCCAACAATCGGATTGTTAAGCAAATTTTTGGCAGTTCCCTCCAGGTGCAACCACTTACCGTTTTTATGCCGGAACCGGAGATTCAGATTTTCTATAGAACCGGGGTTTTGGAGCAGCTTTTTAAATTGTTTTTGTACCCTTTTAATGTCTTCCTGATGAATATGGCTAAACCCGCTGTCCCCTACCAGTTCATTTGCGTCGTAACCCAGAATGTACTTATGAGAGGGACTTTTGTAAATGATTGTACCTTTTTTATCCAGAATAGAAACCACATCAGTGGAATTTTCAATCAGGGCCTGGTAGTAGTTTCTGCTGTCGAGTAGATCCTGTTCTGCTTTTTTCTGCTTCTCGAGGTTCCGGGTAACAACCGTAAGAAATTGTTTTTGGCCAACATCAAAAACATATCCTTTTACTTCCACCGGAATTATTTTTCCCGATTTGGAAATGTGGCGGGTTTCTAAAGAATACTTCCCTTTTTTGAAAATTTGCTCAAGTCCGGTTTGAATCTTTTCATGTTCTTCCTTTGGAGTAATATCAAATATGTTCAGAGTTTCCAATTCTTGGCGGGTGTAACCAAAAGTTTGAATGGTTTGGCTGTTAACTTCAGGAAAACCATTAAATCCATTTTTGGTGACAGGATGAACAGAAATACTGTCGTGTGAATTCTCAAAAATTGCCCGGTATTTCTGCTCACTTTCAAGCAGCTCATTTTCAATAATAATTTTTTCGAGGACTGTGGCCGCCTGCGAAATAAATGCTTCAATCAGGCGCCGGTTGAAGGAAAGGGTGTTATTGGTTATGATGATTGAAACGTTGCCATATATTGTTTCGCCTTTCCTGAAAGGCATTACAAGGAGCTCATTTACCGGAAGGATTTTTTTCAGGGCATTGGCTGTTTTTTGCGAATATTTTCCGTTTGTCAAACGGTGCAAGTCAAATTCAAGCGAAGCCATTTTACCTTTTTGCAGGTGAATTAAATACTCCGTTTCAATTTCTCCCTCCATTTCCAACAAATTAATGCCCAGCTTTTTCAGGGTTTTTTCGAAAAGGGAATTGGCACCCCTGATTTCCATCATTTTCCAGGTATTGTTCGGGTTATCGTATTCAACAATGGAAATAATGGCGCTTTCTTTCAGTAGTCCGTAAAGCTTGTCGCAGGTATATTTGTATACATCAGCGGGCGTTTTTAATTCGAGCAGTTCGAATGTTGTTTCCGCTAAAATTTTTGAAAACTGCTCCGCTTCGGTTTTTTTTGTGATGTCGTGAACAATTGAAAACAGCAGCTTTTTATGCTGAAATGTAACCGGGGTCGAGTCTACTTCCACATCTTTAATGGTGCCGTCTGCCAGCTTGTGTTTAAATTCAAACCGGTTTTTTTCTTCATTCGCTGCTGCAACCAAATAAGCATTTACCTCTTTTTCGGGCAACTGGTTAATGGTTTTTATGTTTAATGAATCAAGATTATCATACCCGTAAAAATTTGTAGCTGCTTCATTGGCATCCACTATTCTTCCGGTGTCCGTTTCAATCAGTAATATTGCGGAACTGTTCCGCTTAAAAAGGTTTTGAAATAAATTCTCTCCGTCACTAACAAAATCTTCTGTATTTTCCATGTAACTAATTAATAAAGCGTCTTACTTATTTTTTTTAAAAGGGTTTTAAAAATAAATGCAATGATACTAAGAAAGTTAGAATTAACCGAAATTTTTTGTTCGGTAAAAGATTATGCTGTCTTTTATTTAAATTGTCTTAACCTTGATTCATTTGATTTCCATGATTCCCCCGGTTATTAATTTTCTCTTAATCCCGGTAATCCATCAATCATTTTAAATCGTGGTTCAGACTTTCCCTGGTTCCGGTGGGCGCTGACTATTCCACGGGTTTCATCTGTATCTGTTATTGTTAAGCCACTTTGTGGTTTTCATGAATAAAACTAATTTGTTTTATGTTTTATAGCAGATGCTTAAGTCGATTAAAATCAATTTATTTATTTTTTTGAAATGGAATTTTTGTTTTAGTTTTATCCATTATTGATGAGCAGTTGAACAGAATCGATCAATATATTGGTCAAAATTATTTAATGGAACCATACATGAAAGAAATAATTACCGTATTCACGGGTGAAGTAAAAACCGGAGATACAACCGTTGATTTAAAATCGAGCCCGATTGGTTCGTGTGTGGTGGTTGTTTTGTTCAATGAAAAAAGTAAAACCG
>DATFJO010000394.1:0-2975 GCA_035269145.1 Tangfeifania sp.
AATTCCTCATTGGATCGATTGTCTGTATTGAACCATCTGCATTATGATTCAGTTCAGTCATTTTTATATTGCGTAAATGGTTTTTTCCTGACAATTGCGTATCGTGATAAAACAGGTACCATTTTCCTTCGAATTCCACAATCGAATGATGATTGGTCCATCCCTGCACGGGTTTTAAAATTACGCCCTGGTAGGTAAACGGCCCGTATGGGTTGTCACCCGTTGCATACACAATTTTATGGGTATCGCCGGTTGAGTAAGAAAAATAATAGGTACCGTTGTATTTGTGTACCCAGGCTGCCTCGAAAAACCGGCGGTCGTTGTCGCCTGCCTTAAGCGAATAGCCGTCCTCGTCTAAAATCAACACATATTCAGGGGGTTCAGCAAAACTGACCATATCATCATCCAACCTGGCAATTTGCGGGCTGAGTGCAGGTTCGTCCGCTGCCGGTTCGGTTCCCTCCGGATCATATTCTCCGTCTTTCCATTTTTGAAGCTGGCCACCCCAAATTCCACCGAAATACATGTAAAACGCACCGTCATCGTCTTGAAAAACAGCCGGATCCATGCTGAAACTTCCGGCAATGGGCTCGGGTTCCGGGGTGAACGGACCTTCAGGATTATCGCTAATTGCAACCCCAATTCTGAATACATCATTTTTATCTTTCATCGGAAAATAGAGGTAGTACTTTCCGTTGGCATGTGCTGCATCGGGAGCCCAAAGCTGGCGACCGGCCCACGGAATATCATCGACCGACAAAACTTCACCGTGGTCGGTTACTTCGCCGTTAGGTTCTTCCATAGAAAAAACATGATAGTCGCGCATGGCGTACTGATCGCCCAAATCGTTGTCTGGGATGCCTGCATCGATGTCATGCGACGGATAAATGTAAATTTTCCCTTCGAAAACATGTGCTGACGGGTCGGCGGTGAAAATATGTTCCATTAGCGGCTCATTCAGAAACTTTGATTCAGTAACTGTTGTGTCGGTTGTTTTGGCCGATTTCTCTGTTGATTTTTTATTATTACTACAGCCGGCTGCAATAACCAAAATTGCGAAAAGTAGAATTGCTGTTCTTTGCATTGATTTTTCTTTTAATTGGATGTTAACACAAATATACTATTTCCGGTATATTTTGACCAATTAAATTCTACTCATCAATTCTTCGCCCCAAAAAAATAATCGTATTTTTCTGTAAGAAAATACATTTCAATCTTACTTTATTAGAAAAACAGTTTAATGAATAAGCTTAAACAAGAATTTCTCGATATCCTTTCGTCTTACCAGGGCATTCTGCACAAAGTAACGCTGGTTTATTACAAAACAAAAGCCCAACGGGAAGATATGTTTCAGGAAATTCTTTATCAGCTTTGGAAATCATATCCCAAACTCAAAAAACGGGAAAGCATCGGATCGTGGATATACAAAGTGGCGATAAATACTTCGCTCTCCCAAATAAATAAAAACAAAGAGATAGAGTTCCGGGAAGAATTACCTGATTTATCAGCTTCAGGAGGAACTGAAGCGGAACTCATTAAAAATGAAGAAACGCGGTTGTTGATAGAAGCCATCCATCAATTGAACGACATCGACAAAACCGTAATGTTGCTTTATCTCGATGAAAAAAGTTACGATGAAATAGCTGAAATCACAGGACTTTCAATTAGTAATGTGGGCGTAAAAATTAACAGGGCCAAAAAAACGTTGTATCACCATTTAACAAAAATCTATCATGAAAGAAAATAATATTCAATCGGCTTGGCAAAAAATTGATTCCGAATTGCAGCCTGAAACGAATGAAGAGCTGAACAATAAATTGAAATTAAAGTCAAAAAAAATAATGAACAAATTCCTGTTTTCCACCGGAATCTCCGGCATCATAAGTGCAGGAGTCATTGTCTTCCTAATAATTGCAACAGTCAATCGGTGGGATGATATTTATTATCGAACCATCAATTTTGCGCTTGGTTTAATCATCCTGATTTCGTTCGGCAGTGCAATTAGTTCATTTGTTTTCTTATTAAAAGCACCCAGAAATATTCCTTTAAAACAGGCCCTTACAATACGAAAGAAAAAAATCTCGAAATGGCTTTCCAGTAAACTTCCCTATTTTATTCTTCCGGTAATTTGCATGTTGCTGATGTTATCCATCCATGTGTACTTTGAACAAAGCCATTTTGCAGAAGTGATTACAACGGAAGAGTCATTTTTCGGTCTAATTATCGGACTAACAGTTGGTTTGGCAGTTGCCTGGTTTGCAATGAAAAAAATAAGAGAATCTCAACTTTCACACCTTAAACACCTTGATGAACTTTTTGAAGAAATGAAATAAAAGCCGATCTTTTTCGCAGCACCATAAGTTTTTAGAAAATAAAGGAAGAATAATACCTGTTTTGTATTATTTGATCCCATATAAAATTCAATTCAATTTAAAAACCTGAATTATCTTTTGTAAATTTCCCCATCAAAATAATTTGATTCGTTGAATTAAAATTTGTTTCATGGAAAAACCTGAATTGAACCGCCGGAATTTCATCACAAAAACTACCCTGGGAACCTTGGGAGCAGCCGGAATTCTTACCTCGTGTGCTGGCCCTGATAATAAAAAAGAAGAAATTGAGCTTCCTGAATTGCTCGATCAGGCACCTGACGGAGCGGTGATTAAGGCCGGATTAATCGGGTGCGGAGGACGCGGAACCGGGGCAGCCATCAATTTTCTGGATGCCGGCCCAAATTTGCAGATCACAGCGCTCGGAGATGTTTTTCAGGATAGACTCGACAACTGCCGGGCTAAATTAAAAGAAGAACGAAATGTGGAATTAGCTGACGAAAACTGTTTCATCGGGTTCGATGCCTACCAAAAAGTGATTGACTCAGGAGTTGATCTTGTGCTGCTTTGTACTCCGCCGCATTTCAGGCCGGCACATGTAGAGGCTGCTATAAATGCACGCAAACACGTTTTTATGGAAAAACC
>DATFJO010000395.1:0-6293 GCA_035269145.1 Tangfeifania sp.
CCCAGTTCAGTTTCGGCGGCAATGAGCCTGTTTACCAATTGAACAGATGACATTTCGAGTGAAAAAACCGCAGTGGCGCGGTTGTGTTCAACAGCCATATTCCGGGCCATGCTTAAAACATAAGCTGTTTTTCCCATCGAAGGCCGGGCAGCAACAATTACAAGGTCGGTTCTTTGCCAGCCTGAAGTAATCCGGTCGACTGCCGTAAAACCGGAAGGAACCCCGCTCAATCCGTCTTTCTGGTTCCGGGCTTTTTCAATTTGTTTTATTGCCTCGTTCAGCACCGGTTTAATCGGTACGGTTTCTTTTTTAATGTTCCGCTCGGCCACCTGGAAAAGCGAAGATTCAGAAAAATCAATTAAATCATCTACATCAATGGTATCGTCGTACGATTTTCCCTGGATTTCGGAAGAAACCCGTATGAGTTCACGCTGAATAAATTTCTGTGCAATAATCCTTGAGTGAAACTCGATATGTGCTGCCGATGCCACACGGCGCGTTAGTTGAGTGATGTAACCCGGGCCGCCAACTTCATTCAACTGGTCGCGGTCTTTCAGTTCCTGTGTTACCATCAGCAGGTCGACCGGTTTTTCGTTGGACGACAAAAATTTGATGGCTTCAAAAATTTTCTGATGTTCTTCTTTGTAAAAACCGGAGGTGTCAATAATATCGGCAACTGTTACATAAGCATCGCGTTCGAGCATGAGCGCACCCAAAACAGCCTCTTCCACTTCTACTGCCTGTGGCGGCAGTTTTCCGTATTGCGCATTGATTTCGTCAATGGTCATGCCTGTGTTTCGCGAACCCTGTCTGCTGTTGTTTTTCTTTTTGTCAGTCGCCATAATTGAATTCAGTTACTCCGAAAAATGAATGTTAATAACGCGCCAAAATTACAAAATAAGAGCAGGGAGGATCAGGTTTTTGGGATTTAGTTGCTAACTAATTTTATCCACAATTGTTGATTCGGCTTTTAAGCCAAACTTTCGTTAATAATTCGGGAAATTACCTGCTTTAGCGTGAGGCCCATAGCATTTATTTGTTGCGGAATAAAACTGGTTTCAGTCATTCCGGGCGTTGTGTTTACTTCCAGAAAATAAAAAGTTCCGCCCTTTAAAATATAATCGATTCGGGCAATTCCAGAGCAGTTACATTTTTTATAAATGGCAGCGCTGAGTTGCTGGCATTTTCTGAAAAGTTCTTCGGGTAACCGTGCCGGCGTAATTTCATCGGTGGCACCGGGTGTATACTTGGCCTCGAAATCGAAAAATTCATTTTTGGGAATAACTTCGGTAACCGGAAAAATCAGCATTTCATTTTTCAACTGAACAAGTCCGCAGGTAAATTCGGTTCCGTCGATGAATTCTTCCACCAATGCCTCGCTGCTTTCTTTCCATGCTTTTTCCAGCGCCGGAATCAGTTCTTTTTCACTTTTCACTTTGGTGATTCCGAAACTGGAACCGCCTGCATTGGGCTTTACGAAAAGCGGGAGCTTCAGTTGTTCAGCTATTTCTGAAGGGTTGACAGTTTCACCTTTCTGAAGAATCAGTGAGCAGGCCATTTTTACGCCAAAGTTTTGCAGGTAGTTGTTGCAAAACCATTTGTTAAATGTGAGCGACGATGAATGCAGGTTACTGGTGGAGTAGGGGATGCGCAATAAATCGAAATAACCCTGCAGGATTCCGTCCTCGCCGGGAGTTCCGTGAATGGTAATATACGCAAAATCGAAACGGATTTTTTCACCTTCGTAAATAAAACTGAAATCGGATTTATCGATGTCAGCCAGCTTGTTGGTGTCCTGCATCACTTGCCAGTCGTTGCCTTTGATGTGTACCAGCCAGGGTGAAAATTTTTCAGTATCGATGGCTGAAAAAACATTTTTACCGCTTTTTACTGAAACGACAAATTCAGATGAATCGCCGCCTGCAATTACTGCTATATTTGGCTTTCTAATCATTTCTGTTCGCAATATAATTTTCCCATTTTTCAATTACCGTATGCATATCTTCGGGCAACTCCGTGTCGAACTGCATTTTTTCTCCCGAAACAGGATGCACAAACCCAAGTGTTTTGGCGTGAAGTGCCTGCCGGGGTAACATTTTAAAACAGTTGTGCACAAATTGTTTGTATTTTGTGAAAGTTGTTCCGCGTAAAATCTGGTCGCCGCCGTAAGTAGAATCGTTAAACAACGGATGATTGATGTGTTTCATGTGTACCCTGATTTGGTGGGTACGACCGGTTTCGAGGCGGCATTCAACCAAACTCACGTAGCCGATTCGTTTTAAAACTTTGTAATGGGTCACCGCATGTTTTCCGAACTCTTCGTCTGGGAAGACCGTAAAAACCTGCCGGTTTTTCAGGCTCCGACCAATGTTCCCGGTGATGGTTCCTTCGTCTTCTTTCAGGCTTCCCCATACCAGCGCCTGGTAGCGTCGTTCGCTGGTTTTTTCGTAAAACTGGAGTGCCAGCTTGTTTTTTGCCAGCTCGGTTTTGGCAACCACCATCAATCCCGATGTATCTTTGTCTATTCGGTGAACCAGCCCCGGCCGCGGATCTTCACTGTTAAAAAGCGGAAGATCTTTGTAATACCAGGCCAGCGCATTTACAAGTGTTCCTGAATAATTCCCGTGACCGGGATGTACAACCAGACCCGGAGGTTTATTCAAAACAATGAGTTGGTCGTCTTCAAAAACAATATCGAGCGGAATATCTTCAGGAATGATTTTTAATTCCCTGCGCGGATAATCCATTACAATCCGGATTTCGTCGCCGGGTTTGGCTTTGTAATTGGCTTTTACCGGGGTATCATTTACAAGAATATTCCCCGCCTCGGCGGCTGCCTGAATGCGGCTGCGTGAGGCGTTGTCGATCCGGTTGGTCAGGAATTTATCAATCCTGACAGCCGATTGCCCCGGGTCAACGGTTAAACGGTAGTGTTCAAACAAGCCGCCTTCTTCCAAATCGCTATTTTCTTCTGTGTATTCATTCATTTTAAAAACCGGTATCAGTGGCATCTTCAATTTTAAGCTGATCTACAGTTACCCATAAATCAACCGATGAACCAAGTGTTGCAGTGGCTGTTACCAGCGGATTTGGCTTTTGTTTCCAAACCATTGCACTGGTCGAATCTTCAGCAGATATTATTGATTCGTCGTAAATAATAACGCCGGTGTTCAGCATAGCGTCTGTGAGGGTTTCTTTCGCTTCAGGAATGGTTAATCCAAGCAGATTCGGCAAATCGGTAACCTGGTTGCCGTGTTCGCGGCCAACAATTAAATCGATCTCAGAACCTTTTGGTAGTCTCCGTCCGGCGCCTAATTGTACCGAGTCTTTTTGTACCTCCAGCACCAGGTCGTTGTATTCTGATGGGCGGTAGGAAATATTTCCGATTTCGAGCCCGCTGTTTTCTATTAAAACCTGTGCCTGTCTGAATGAAATGTCGGTTAATTGAGGCAATGTTACCTGCTCTGGCCGGCTGGAGTTGATGGTCAGGAAAATGGTACGGTTTTCTTTCACGCGGCTGCCTGCGCCGGGCAACTGGTCTACCACTACCCCGGGATCGGCTTCACTCATATATAGCGAATCGACAATCTCAATCCGTAAATCATATTGCTGGGCAGTTGCTTTGGCTTCTGTCTGGGTTAGACCGTAAAAATCGGGTACCGGATTTGATTGCCCGTGCCGGGTATACAACTTGAGCGCCTGCAGGGTTAAAAACATTAACGCAACAATCAGCAGGATTGCCAGCGCAAGGTGAAACAGGAATTTACGGCTTCGAAGAAATTTTGATAAACTCATATTCAATATCTTTGATTTTCCGAAAAAACGCCATGTTGTTACAATTATTTATAACCCGCAGGAGCAGTTTTAATTGCAGAAAATCTGTAAAAATTTAACTGTTTTTGAAAAACAAAAATAAAGTAAAATTGGGTTATGCGGGCCTCTATTCCGGGAAAAAACCTCAATGCAAATTTTTTGATTGTTTCTGGCGGATATTAATGGTTGGAAAAAAGAGGTGCAACGTTGAATTTCATTAGGTAAAATACTGTAGAAACGTGTATAAACACAAAAAGGTAAAGAATCCGATTCTTTACCTTCGTGTAAAATATTTTCAGTGAAAATTATCTTTTATGACGTGGTTCGTCGGAAACCGTCAGTCTTTTCCGTCCTTTGGCACGGCGCGATTTTAACACTTTCCTGCCGTTGGCAGAGCTCATTCTTTCTCTGAAACCGTGTTTGTTCTTTCTCTTTCTGTTCGATGGCTGAAATGTTCGTTTCATCTCTTTATATTTTTACCTGTCAAAATTTCGGACTGCAAAAATAGCTGTTTTTTTATTTCTTCCAAAAACAATCTGTCTTTATTTTGAAAAAATCATTTTAACAGCCACCGCGAGCAGCAAAATACCAAAAATTTTCCGGAGTATCCGCTGCGGCACCTGAACAGAATATACTGAACCCAGATAAGCGCCCACCACAAAAGTGAGCGAAAGTACCAGCGCAAATTTCCAGTTTACATATCCTGCTTTCCAGTAATTCAAGGCGGCCAGAATTCCGATGGGCGGAACCATAAATGCCAGACTTGTTCCCTGGGCCTCGTGCTGGCTTAATCCCAAAAAAATCACAAGCGCCGGAATAACGATAATTGCGCCGCCAACGCCCAGCATTCCGGCCAGCATGCCCGAAAGCAAACCGATGCAAATGAGTATGATTAACTGTTCTGCTGTCATTTTTACGAATGAGTTGTTTAATTATTTTTTTTGACTGAAAAGCGAAATCCGATTCCGTGAAGGTTTATGATTTGAATGTTGGGATCGGCTTTAAAATATTTGCGCAAACGCGAAATAAAAACGTCGAGACTGCGGCCCAGGAAATAATCGTTGGATCCCCATACTTTTTCCAGAATTTCATTCCGGCTCAAAACTTTATTCGGGTTTTCTGCAAAAAACCGGATGAGTTCTACTTCTTTGAGTGTGAGTTTCCGGGTATTTCCGTCGATGGTAAGTGTATGTTCCTCAGGAAGAAAAATAAACCGCCCGATTTTTTGGGGTTGTGGTGGCGCCGGTTCTTTTTCTGTAAGGTTGTTGCTTCTTTTCAGAAACACTTTTATTTTCAGCAGCAGCTCTTCCATGCTGAATGGTTTCGGAATATAATCATCTCCGCCAATGGTGAGCCCGGTTATTTTGTCCTCGGTCATTGAGCGGGCTGTAAGAAAAATAATGGGAATATCCTGATCGGTTTTACGAATGGTTTCGGCTACTTTAAATCCGTCGATTTTGGGAAGCATTACATCGAGAATAATCAGGTGGTAGCCGTTTTTGTTGAACAATTCGAGTGCTTTTTCGCCATTTTCGGCTACATCGGTCTGATACCCGTTTTGCACAAGGTTGTCTTTCACAATGAAACGCAGTGCTTCATCGTCTTCTACCAGTAAGAGTTTAATCTGTTCATTCATCTCGAATCGGAATATTTAGTGTAAATATACTGCCTCCTGTGGGATTTTCGTCAACTTTTATTTTCCAGCCGTGAGCTTTTGCTATTTTTTGCACATAGTCGAGCCCAAGCCCGAATCCCTTCACATTATGCACATTTCCGGTAGGGACACGGTAAAAACGTTTAAATATCTTTCTGCGGTGTTTTTTGGGAATGCCAATTCCATTGTCGGTGAAACGAATTACCACGTGCCCTTTTTCCTGCTGCAGTTCAACTAAAATCCGTGGTTTTTTTTCGCAGTATTTCACACTGTTTTCCAGGATATTTAAAATAAGGTTGTTGAAATGAAACTTGTCGGCACTGATAACTTTTGGGGTAATTGCTAAGTTTAATTTTATTTCAGCCTCTTTTCCCGAATCTGTTTGAGCAAAATAAGCAATGGTTTCCTGTAAAAAAGTTTTCGGGTTAACTTTTTCGAGGTTAAGCTGAATCCTGTTTTTTTCGAGTGAAGCCAGGTTCAGTACTTTCTCCACATTTTTCGAAAGCCGGTTGTTTTCTTCTTCAATTATTCTCGCATATTCCAGCATCCGTTCGGGTGTTTCAATAATTTTTTTGTTGTTGAGCACTTTGGCGGAAAGCGCGATGGACGAAATGGGCGTTTTTAGCTCATGGGTCAGGTTGTTGATAAAATTTTTCTGAATCTCGGAAAGTTGCCGCTGCCGGATAATTACCGAAAGTGTGTATCCAAAAAACACAACCACCAGCAAAAGCAACCCGGTAAAAAGGTACCACACCGAAAGCCGTGTGTGAAAATAGGGTGCACGGTCGGGGAAATGAACTGCAAAATAGTAATCATTTTCGTTTTC
>DATFJO010000396.1:0-3135 GCA_035269145.1 Tangfeifania sp.
CGATGGCGGAATAATTGTACGCATCTTTTTTTTCCACGCCGAGTTTCAGCAAACCCGGAATAACAATTTCATCGTTGTTAAACGAAGGCATCCCAAATCCTTTTTCAATCACCCGGATGCATTCTGTTAAAAACTCCTGGTTTATATTTTTGTGAAAACGAACCGAGAGATTGGGCTGTGTCAGTTTCATTTTCCCTACCGAATCGAGAATCAGAAAACTCAGTTCATTCACAGCATCTTTCCCATCGATGGTTTGCCCGCCGATTGTTACATTCTGATAAAGCGGTCCGCCGGCTGAAAATCGGGTGTGCGACCACGGACGTATTTTGTTAATCGACAGGAGTTTTATCCATGTATTTTCAAGCAATTCCGAAGCAAATTCATCAGAAATATTCCCCGAAATTTTATCTTTCTGATAGAAAGGAAACAGGTACTGATCCAGCCTTCCCAACGAAACAGAATGGCCGTTACTTTCAATTTGCAAAACCAGTTGCACAAACCATGTGAGTTGCAATGCCTGGTAAAAGTTTTGTGGTGGCTGTTCCGAAATAATCCGACAGTTTTCGGAGATGGTTTGCAGCTCCGTTTTTCGTTCAAAATTTTGCTCTTTTCCAGCAAGTGAGGCAGCAAGTTTGCTGTATCTTTTTATAAACGTGCTGAATGCTTTTATAGAAATTGCCAGTGAATTGTAAAAATGATCTTTTCGAATGCCTTCCTGCTCGGAGCGTTTCACCTGTTTGTGATAATGCTCAATTTCTTCGAGATAACCTTTTAACCCGATTTTTAGAATTTTAGGGAAATCAACTGCAATGTGCGCGTCGCCCGAAGTGAGGTTTCCGGTGGCTTTTATAATGGCTGAATCCTGTAGGTCGCGCAATTCCTGCGACATCATCGCTCTGCCTCGATCCCACAACACTGTGCCTTTCCACCAGTCAGCAATTTCCAGCAGTTCTTTTTTATGTTCTTCGGTAATAAAAAAGGCATCGCCCGGGCGTTTGTCCAGTTCGTCCATTTCTTTTGGCAGCCAGTCAACCGCATATTCGGGAAAAATAGGAGCAGCCCGGTTTTCAGACGACTGGTTTCCAACAATTAACTCCCCGTCATTGATAAAAATAGTCATCTGTTCAAGCGTCTTCTCAAGTGCGAGGGCGCGTTTTATAATTACCGGTTTATCTTCGTGTTCGCGGTAAATTTCAGTATAAAACTTTGCCCGTTCAGTGCATACCGAAGGTTGGGTGCTTCTGATTTTTTCACGCAGGCGCGCAATTCGGTCTGTAACTACTGCTGTTTTCTTTTCGGTTATCATCTTATCCTCCGATTTTTGTTTTGAAACCCTTCGAACGGGCATATTCGGCATATTCTTCCAGGTCAGAATCATTTAATGGCCTGGCGTCACCCATGGTATATTTTATATCCAGCATTTTGTATTTTTCGATGCCAAAATCGTGGTAAGGAAGAAAGTGGATTTCCTTAATTTTTTTATGCGTGGCTACATAATCAATCATTTCGAAGATGGTTTCTTTTGAATGATTGAAACCGGGGATAACCGGTATGCGGACAATAACTTCAGCGTCCGATTCGGCCAGCATGTCGAAATTATCCAGTACCAGTTCTGCATCTCCCTGCGTAAATTCTTTGAATTTTTCTTTATCGAGGTGTTTCAGATCGACTAAAAAAGTATTGACCAGCCCAATACACTCTTTAATTTTATCTCGATCGGCATGGAGCGTGGTTTCCATGTTGATGTTGAATTTTTTTTCTTTCAAATCTTTAAGCAGCGAGATCAATTCGTCTCCCTGCAAAAGTGGTTCGCCTCCTGAAAAGGTTACTCCACCCTCGTCCCTAAAAAACAGCATATCTTTTTGAATTTCGGTTAATAGTTCCTGAACTGACTTTTTCTCTCCAGCTACGGTTAACGCTTTTGAGGGACAAATGTTACGCAGCTTTTCGGGGTATTTTATCTGTTTTCTGTTGATGTGTATTCCGGAATCACCATTTTGGGTTATTGCCTGACTTTCAGCAAGCAGGCACTCACCAAAATTTTTGCAGCGTTTTTCGTCGTACATGATGCTGTAACCGAAAGACTGACTTTCCGGATTGCTGCACCACCGGCAGCGAAGCGGACATCCTTTAAAGAAAATAACTGTCCGGATTCCGGCGCCGTCGTGGGTTGAAAAACGCTGAATGTTAAAAATCATAAAAAATGATGTTTAGTCAAAAATAATATGTTTTCGAACGAAAGCATAATTACTTTCATTTAAAAACTCATTTTCTGCTGAACAACATTTTGATGTCGTTTCATGCAAGCAATTTTTCTCGACGGATCATTTCAGTTCTTCATTTCAGCAGTTCGGTGTTTTTTTACACCACGGCTTTTCATTGAGTTGTAGATTCGAAGTACGTTTTCCGATTAAAATTCAAAAAATACAGTGCTATGGGAATCATTAGAAATGGAGCAATTCTGCTTTTTTGTCTGGCAGTGGCAGCCGGTTGCAATAACCAAGAAGCCGAAAAGACTGAAATTATCAGGAAGGTAAAACTGGCAACAGTCTGCCTGGCTGATTCGCTTGAATATTATACGTATTCAGGAGTTATTAACGAAAAATCTGATGTGGGGTTGGCCTTTCGGGTAGCAGGTCCGATTCAGCAAATTGAAGTGGATGAAGGCGATTATGTGAGAAAGGGACAACTGGTTGCCCAAATCGATCCGCGTGATTATGAAATTCAACTGAAGGCTGCACAGGGACAATATGAAAAAGTAAAAGCCGAAGCTGACCGGGTGATTGAATTACGCGAACGAAACAGTGTAGCCCGAAATGATTACGATAAATCAGTGGCTGGTCTGAAAATGGCCGAGGCAAACCTGGAACATGCCAAAGACCAAATGAACGATACAAAATTACTGGCCCCGTTCTCTGGCTATATTCAGGAAGTGAATTTTGAGGAAGGCGAAATGGTGGATGCCGGGATGCCGGTGGCGACGCTTATAGATGTAACCAGCTACGAAGTGGAGGTTGGCATCCCGACATCAATGTATGTGAAAAGGGATGATTTTGTTTCATTCACCGGAAAACAAACTTCCGTTTCAGAAAATGAGTTCCCTTTGCAATTGGCCGGATTCAGCAGAACTGCCGA
>DATFJO010000397.1:0-7609 GCA_035269145.1 Tangfeifania sp.
TTTTGGGATTTTTTACTCCGCTGCCCTTACCCGGCGAAGAAGGAATTCTTGTGAATTTCGGCGACAGCGAACAAGGATTGGGACAACAGGAGCCCCGTCCGCAAAGAAGCGAACCCTTACCACAAGAACCGGTTCAGCAACAGGAGCAGGAAGAAACAACTCCCCCACCCCCGCCACCAACAACTCCTCCACAGCAATCGGAACCTGAGCCTGCCGAAGAAGAGGCAATGACTCAGGATTACGAAGAAACCGCTGCGATTGATGCTGCCGAGAAAAAACGGCAGGAAGAAGAAGAACGCCAGCGAAGAATTGAGGAAGAACGTCGCCGCCAGCAGGAACTGGAAGAACAGCGACAGGCTGAGATTGAAAGACAACAGCAGGCAGAAATAGAAAGAGAGCGCCAGGCTGAACTTGAACGCCAAAGACAAGCCGAGCTCGAACGCCGGCGGCGCGAAGAAGCCGAACGCAAAAAACGTGAAGAAGAACAACGGAGAATCAATGAAATAAATGAACGCGCCCAGGGTGCTTTTGGTGGGAACAACCAGGGAACTGAAGGGCAGGGAAACAGCGACAACCAAAGCCAGGGAGCAACATTCCCGGGCGGAAACCAGGGAGTTCCAACCGGCGATCCGGATGCCGGAAGCTATGGCCCCGGAGGAAGTGGTTCCGGCGATCAGGGTTCAGGAGTTTCCTACAGCCTGACAGGGCGCTCAGTCAACTCTTTGGCAAAGCCAAATTATCCGGGCAACGATGAAGGCCTGGTGGTAGTTAAAATTACAGTAGACCGGTATGGAAAGGTAACAGCCGCCGATCCGGGCGCCCGTGGAACAACCATAATGGATCAAAGCTACTGGAATGAAGCCCGGCAGGCTGCCCTGAAAACAAAGTTTAACATGGATGAAGGTGCACCGGCTTTTCAGCAGGGAACCATTTCATATCGTTTCACGCTCGATTAATCCTACTTTCTAAAAAAATTTAAAAATTCACAAAAAGCTTTATCAGGTTAACCGATTCTTCTATTTTTGGGTCGGTTTTTTAATGTTGAATCAACTATTATTTTTAAAGAAGAATGAAAATGAAGTCATCGTTAATATTTTTGTCATTTATACTATTTTTTACTGCCTGCAAACAAAATCAGGATCAAAACGGAAAATACCTGGAAGATCCCGTTGAACTCGTCAACCCGCTGATGGGAACCGATTCGGAATTCAGCCTGAGTAACGGAAATACTTACCCGGCAATTGCCCGCCCATGGGGAATGAATTTCTGGGCCCCGCAAACCAATGTAATGGGCGACGGCTGGATGTATCAATACGACGCCTATAAATTGCGTGGCTTTAAACAAACCCACCAGCCCAGTCCGTGGATCAACGATTACGGTCAGTTTTCTGTTTTTGCAACCACCGGTTCTCCCGTTTTCAATGAAAATGAAAGGGCCAGTTGGTTTTCGCACAAAGCAGAAACCGTAAAGCCTTATCTATATGAAGTTTACCTGGCCGACTATGATGTGGAAGCGGCTTTTACCGCTACCGAACGGGCTTCAATGTTTGAATTCAAATTTCCGGAGAACGACAGTTCACAAATTGTTGTAGATGCCTTTGATGGTGGTTCCTACATTAAAGTTATTCCCGAAGAAAATAAAGTGGTTGGATACACCACTAAAAACAGCGGTGGAGTTCCGGCTAATTTCAAAAACTGGTTCGTAGTTCAGTTTAATAAACCTTTTGAAACTTTTTATATTTCTGATAATGAATCCATTTTTCAGGATAAGAATGAGTTGAAAGACCTGCATACCGGAGCGATTATACAATTCAACACAAAAAGCGACGAAGTAATACAACTTAAAATTGCTTCATCATTTATCAGCCTTGAGCAAGCTGAACTGAACCTGGAACGCGAAATCGCCGATAAATCATTTGACGAATTACTTGCCGAGGGAAAAAATGCCTGGAACGAAGAGCTTGAAAAAATTCAAATTCAGACGAATAACATTGATAATGCCAGGACTTTTTACAGCAGTTTGTACAGGGTTTTACTGTTCCCCCGAAAATTTTATGAATACAATGCCGACAATGAAATCGTGCATTACAGTCCGTATAATGGCGAAGTTTTGCCGGGTTACATGTTTACCGACAATGGTTTCTGGGATACATTCAGGGCGGTTTTTCCGTTCTTTACGCTGATGTACCCCGACCTGAACAGCAAAATTATGCAGGGGCTTGTAAATACTTACAAAGAAAGTGGCTGGTTGCCGGAATGGGCCAGCCCGGGGCACCGCGATTGCATGATTGGTTCCAACTCCGCATCTTTAATTGCTGATTCTTATTTGAAAGGAATTCGCGGTTATGATGTTGAAACACTCTATGAAGCGATTCTGAAAAATACTGAAGGAAAAGGCCCGGTGACTTCTGTCGGGCGTTTTGGCGCTGAGTATTACAATGAACTGGGCTACATTCCTTATGATGTTGGAATCCGCGAAAATACTGCCCGCACACTTGAATATGGTTATGCTGATTATTGTATTGCCGAACTGGCAAAAGAACTCGGTAAACCGAAGGAAGAAATTGAGCTTTTTGAAAAACGTGCTCAGAATTACAAAAATGTATTCGACCCGGAAACAAAACTAATGCGTGGCAAAAACGAAGACGGCACTTTCCAGTCGCCGTTTAATCCTTACAAATGGGGCGATGCTTTTACCGAAGGAAATAGCTGGCATTATACCTGGAGTGTGTTTCACGATGTGGAAGGGTTGGCACAGCTGATGGGCGGACACGATGAGTTTACAGCAATGCTCGACTCTGTTTTTGAAGTTCCGCCAATTTTTGATAATTCGTATTACGGTTTTACAATTCACGAAATCAGGGAGATGCAAATTGTGAACATGGGGAATTACGCACATGGCAACCAGCCGGTTCAGCACATGATTTACCTGTACAATTACGCCGGACAACCCTGGAAAACACAGCAACACATTCGCGAAGTGCTGACAAAACTCTACCAACCGACACCCGACGGCTATTGCGGCGACGAAGACAACGGCCAAACTTCGGCCTGGTATGTATTTTCAGCGCTTGGATTCTACCCGGTTTGCCCGGGAACTCCCGAATATGTTATTGGCACACCACTTTTTGAAAAGGTAAAAATGGAACTACCTACCGGAAATACACTAACCATTAGTGCTTCTGGTGCAGATGAGAACCATTACATTCAAAATGCTGAATTCCAGGGAAAAAATCTTAACACATCTTATCTTAACCACGATGAACTGCTACAGGGAGGAACTTTAAAATTTGAAATGGGTGAATTTCCCAATAAAAATTTATGGTCCTCATCCGAAAGTTTCCCATTTTCAGTGACAAAAATCAATGAATAATTATTCTGGTTTGCTGTCATTTGTATAAAAATACTGGTGTCCGGTAAAATAAAATCTTTGCCGGACACTCATGAAAAAAATACAAAATGGCATTTCTCAGAAAAGAAAAATTATTCAGCCGCCAGTGGTTCATCGACTACTCCCTTATTTTAATTGGCTCCTTTATTCTGGCGGCGGGTTATGTGTATTTCATAACTCCGCATAGAATTGTTCCCGGTGGTGTTTACGGCATAGCCATCGTGGTGCATTATTTAACCGAAGGAGTTTTTTCTTTCTGGCCCGAGGGCATTCCCATCGGGCTTTTCGGGCTGGTTTTAAATATTCCGCTTACCATTGCCGGAATCAAAATTCTGGGACCACGGTTTGGGATAAAAACCATTGTGGGGTTTGTACTGGCTTCGGGTTTTATCGATTTAATTGCTTACCTGCGGCCCGAAAGTTATGCACCGCTCGTTACCGACGTATTGCTGTCGTGCATTTATGGAGGTGTTTTGATTGGCGCAGGATTGGGATTGATTTTCAAATCGCGGGCCACTTCCGGCGGATCGGATATTATTGCCATGATAATTGCCAAATACACCCGGATACAGCTTGGGCGGCTCATGATTTATGTCGATTCAGTAATTGTGCTGCTCGGGTTGGCGGTGTTTCAGGACTGGCACATTCCGCTATATTCACTCATTGTTATTTTCATTACAGGCCGTGCTATCGATCTTATTCTGGAAGGAGCTGATTACAACAAAGCATTGCTCATTGTCTCTAAAAAACACCATGAAATCAAAGAAAAAATTCTGAATGACCTGGAACGTGGCGGCACTTATCTGAAAGGTGAAGGCATGTTTACGGCCGAAGAAAAACAAATCATCTATACGGTAGTCAGCCGCCGCGAAGTAGCTATTCTGGAAGAATACATCAGCCGCATCGATCCGGATGCATTTATTACTGTTATGGATGCCAGGGAAATTTTGGGAGAAGGATTTCAGAACCTGGGGAAAAAAGTAAATTCAAATTGAAATTTACCTTCGACATTCACGTTTTATTTTCGACTATTCACCGAATAAATTCGACGGGATTTCCAAATCAGGCATAAAATAGCCCGATATTTTGTAAATTTGAACGAATTCAGAAAGCTTCAGTAAAAGCCATGAATAGAGGTTTCCTAATCTTTTTCATATCATGTTTAATTGCTTTTAACTCAACTGGGCAGTCAGTTGGTTTGGTTTTAAGCGGAGGAGGTGCAAAAGGCATGGCACACATTGGCGTTATCCGTGTGTTGGAAGAAAACAATATTCCTATCGACTATATTTCAGGAACATCGATTGGAGCCATTGTCGGAGGTTTGTATGCCGCCGGTTACTCGCCCGATGAAATGGAGGAACTTTTTCGTTCAGATGATTTCTACTTTTGGTCTACCGGACGCATCCAGGAAGAGTACCGATATTATTTTAATCAGCCCGAAGCAACTCCTTCGTGGCTCGAACTAAGAGTTGAAAAAAAAGAAGACAAGTTAAAATTACTGCCGCCTACCAACATCATTCCTGAAGAACAAATGGATTTTGCATTTATGGAACTGCTGGCTTCCACAAATGCTGCATGTAAAAGCCAGTTCGACAGTCTGATGGTACCTTTCTTTTGTGTAGCTACCGATGTTTACAACAATAAACCCGTTATTTTGCGGGAAGGAGACTTAGGAGAAGCCATCCGGGCATCAATGACGGTACCGCTCTATTTTAAACCCATCAAAATTAATAATACGCTTCTGTTCGATGGTGGAATTGTAAACAATTTCCCACACGATATGATGATGGATATTTATAAACCCGACATTATTATTGGGCACAAAGTAGCCGACGATAGTAAAATGCCCGAAACGGACAATGTAATGGAACAAATTACCAACATGGTAATGCGGCCCACCAATTATAATATTCCTAAGGAAGAAGGCATGCTGATGGAAACCAAATTTAAAAATGTTGGGATGCTCGATTTTCAAAAATTTGATTTTATAAAAGAAAAAGGTGCTGAAACTGCCCGTCAGTTTATCGACAGTATTAAATCGCGTATTGAAAGAAGGATTCCTGTTGAAGAGATTGCGCGGAAAAGAGAAGCTTTTAATAATAAAAAACCACAACTGTTTTTTCAGAATATCCAGGTAGAAGGAATTGAAGATCCCATGCAGCGGCAATTCATCATTCAGTCGATAAAACACCGCTACGATGTGGTTTCCCTGAATCTGCTTAAAAAAGAATATTTTAAATTAATTGCCGACGAACATCTTCGTTCTATCCGGCCGGTTGCGCATTACAACCGCGAGACCGGGTATTTCGATTTACATTTGAAAGTGGAGCCCGAGAAAAAAATCCGAATTAATATCGGCGGAAATATTTCAACCAAACCCATTAACCAGGGATTTGCAAGCCTCGATTACCGTGTTTACAACCGGCGCGCTTACACGCTCAGTTCAAACATCTATTTTGGGAGGTTTTACAGTTCATTTAAAGTTGGCGGACGAATTGACTTTCCCACAAGGTTACCTTTTTATTTATCAGGCTATTCCACTCTAAACCGGTGGGATTTTTTCACCTCGAGTTCCGAGCTGTTTTTCGAAGATGTCCGGCCACCATTCATTATTCAGGATGAATACAATTTCAGACTGGAAGCAGGAATACCGCTGGGATTACATTCGAAATTCTATGCCGGGGCAGCTTTTGTAAATTCTACCGACGAGTATTACCAGACCGACAGGTTTAAAAAAGAAGACGAACCCGACAAAACAAAATTTAATGCGTTCGCTTCGAAAGTGGGAATTGAAAATAATTCGTTGAATTACAAACAGTTTGCAACAGAGGGAGAATTTAGTTGTATTTCTGTAAATTATATTACCGGAAAAGAAACCAATGAACCCGGTACAACTTCATCTGTTTCGGTTGAAAACAGTAATAATCACCGCTATGTGCTTGCCAAAGCTTCTTCGTTAAAATACTGGAACATTGGTAACCGGTTTACTATTGGAACACAGGCAGAGGCTGTTTTTAGTAATAAAGAACTGTTTCAAAACTACCGTTCCACCCTGCTGGCTGCTCCAGGCTACTATCCCACAGCTCACAGCAAAACAATTTTTGTGGAAAATTTTCACTCAAACAACTACCTTGCAGGCGGATTGAAATTTTTGTTTCATTTTTCACCTTCTACACATTTAAGGCTTGAAGGACATGGATTTGTGCCGGTGAAAGAAGAATTGAGAAACGAAAATCTTACGGTATACCGTAACCCCGACCTTTTCAGCAACTACTATTTGCAGGGAATGGCAGCGCTTGTTTACCATACCGGACTGGGGCCGGTTAGTTTGACAATGAATTATTACGAAAAATCAAATACCAGTTTATTTCTGACACTTAGTTTTGGTTATACACTTTTCAATAAAAAAGGTTATTAGTTTCATTTTCTGCGGTAGCATTTTACCCAGTCGGTTTCAAAATGTACCGGCAATTTCGAGCCGGGAATATCGAAAACCACCAGACTGAGAAAGTTGATATGAAGGTTGAAGTCAATTTTTTGATTATTGAGTTTTAAAACCTCAGTTTCATTGATTTTCCAGGTAAGTGTTTCGCCGTTTTTTTCAAGGGTAAAAATAAACCATTTGTTTTTATGCAGGTTTGAAATATCGAGCCCATCCACTTTTATTTTGCCGGTATTCATTATATGTGCAACACCCAGCCTGTTTTTTGTACCCATTTCGAGCAGCACAATTCGTGGAGACACAGATTCTCCCTGCAGCATAGCTGAGTTGACCACTTCCTTTAAAGGATTGAATTTTATTTTGGCTTCAAAAATTCCATCTTTCTGCCAAAAACTTTTTTCGGTTGAAAGTAATCCGGTTGTAAAATCAAACTTAGCAGGTACAAAACCGGCAGGCATCTTCCAAATCATTCCTTCAGCACTTTCCCGGCGGGTTTCAATGGTAAGTTTATCATTTATTTTAATGTTTTTACCGTCGGTAAAAGTGTGTAAATCACCCGGCATCGAGTAATTTCCTCCGGGAAGGTTTTCCGCCCACAAACTTTTGGTCGACCATTTTTCTTTATCGAGCGTGTTCTTTGTGAAATTATCTTCAAAACCAACTTCCCACTCTTTAAAAAAACTAAAGGCATCAGTGTCTTTATACTTGAAGTACTTTATTAAATGGGGCAGTTTTTTCATTTCGAAGTAATGCTGCTCTTTGCTGTAATCATCGGT